>DATJTR010000568.1:0-6753 GCA_035503215.1 Pirellulales bacterium | reverse complement strand
AGCCAAACACGATCAGCACGCCGGCATCAAGCAGTTGTGCCCAGAGCTGCGACAAATCGCCGTAGAACAAGCCGCGCACCCCGTCGACGGCACCGTCTTTCGTCCACTCCTCGCGAATGACCTTGTTCCAGCCGGCCCCGTACTTGCCGGTGGCGAAGAGGCCCACCGAAATCACTCCCCAGATGCCGTTGGTGCCGTGGACCGAAATGGCCCCCACCACGTCGTCGACCCCCAGCTTGTCAAGCGTAAACACGCTGAGCACGCACAGCACCCCGGCCACCAGCCCGATGATCACGGCCCCCACGCAATCGACGAACGCGCACGGCGCCGTGATGGCCACCAGGCCGGCCAGCATGCCGTTGCACATCATCGACGGATCGGGCCGCAGTCCGAGCACCTTCATCCACAACATCGCCCCGACCGCGCCGGTGAAGCTCGACAACATCGTGTTCACGAAGATCGAGGCGATGCGCAGGTCGGTGCCGGACAAAGTCGAACCAGGGTTAAATCCGAACCAACCAAAGGCCAGGATGAACGTGCCAATCACCACCATCGGAATGTTGTGTCCCGGCAGGGCCTGCGGCTTGCCGTTGACGTACTTGCCAATGCGCGGGCCAAGCACGATGCACCCGGCCAGCGAGATCAATCCACCCATGGCATGCACCACCCCCGAGCCGGCAAAATCGACCGCCCCGTGCCCCAATTGCCAATTCAAGCCAGCTTGGGCCAGCCAGCCGCCACCCCACACCCAGTTGGCGTACACGCAGTAGGGCAAGGCCACCCAACACCCATAGAGGACGAAATTCCACCAATGCCAGCGTTCGGCCATGGCGCCAGTCGGAATCGTGGCCGTGGTGTCCATGAACACCATCATGAAGAAGAACAGTGCCATCACGCCGACGTCGTCGACGCCGTGCAAAAAGAAGCCCTTGGTTCCCAGCAAGCCGTACTTGAACACCATGGGCGCAGCCGGATCGGGTGCGTCGATGCCAACGCCTTGATCGAGCACCGCCAAGCCGGGCCCGAGCGAGGGATACCAACCCGGCGCCACCGGCCCGTTGAACCAGTTGCCCCAGCCGATGGCAAAGCCGTAGACCCAGAAACCCAACCCGCCCAGCGGATAGATCATGAAGTTCATGCTCCACGTGTGGCAGGCGTTTTTCTGCCGCGACAGACCACCTTCGACCATCGAGAAGCCGGCCTGCATGAACATGACCAGCGCCCCGGTGAGTAGCGTCCAGCACATGTTGATCGAAAACATGTTGTGGACCACCCGGTCATAGATCTCCTCGGGCTTGAGATTGCTCGGCACGTCGGCCGTCTTGTCGCCGGCCGGCGTTGCCCACACGCCCGAGTTGGCACCCACAGGATCGGGCCACTTGGCCGGCGCCCCTTCAGGGACCGTGCTCGTGAAATAATCGGGCACCTGCACGTCGGCCGGCGGTCCCGTCGGACGGGTTTCCGCCGCATCTCCTTTGTGCTCTTGCGAGTCCGGATCGGCCACCGCCGCGTCGTTCCCTCGTTCCTGCGCGACAAGCGGTCGCGTGGCTCCGCCCGCGATTGCCGCGGTACACACAAAAACCAGTGCCCACCAGGATCGATTTGCTCTGAGAAGCGTGAACATGGACGTACTCCGCTTGGCAAGAAGGACAATATCGCCGCGCGCCTACGCCGGCGCGCGCAAACTCTCGGACCAACAAAACGCTACGAGCGAAAACAAGCTGCCACGCCGGCCGGAAGTCAGCCTGACGCTCAGACGACAAACTTCGTCGTCCACGCTCTAAAGCCGCAGTCGCTGCCCAGCGAAACGTCAGGCACGTCGCGCAGCACGTATCGGTAGCGCGCTTTGGAACGAGCGTGGTGTTGTCAACAATCCCTGCTTGCGATCGACCACCCTCGGCCAGCTCCCCGCCAAGAGCCGCCGGCATGCGCCGCTGGTCTGTTGTTGGCACCCGGTTGCGAAAGCGAACCAGCTTTGGTGTCAACGCTCGAAGTTTGCCTGGAGCGGAGAGAAAGAATTGCTTCCGCTCAAATCGGCATTGCAAAACACCGTTAGCGGCCCGTTTGCAAGCACTTCATGTGCCGCTGTGCCGCCGTGAGCGTGCAAAGCTCAATCGTTGCCGACGGCTTTCGTGCATCACGCATCGGATGCCGTTCGGCAGAGGCGAGTATGCATTTGCAATTTGCAATTTTGCGCTAAGCAGCGGGATGCAGATTGCAATCACATTGCGTTATCGCAATGCGTTGCTCGCGTGGCCGTGTGCCTTGCGTGCGATCGTGCGGCGCCCGCTTCACGTCCCGCCGATCGCCCGTGCCAGGGCAAACGCCACGGCGGCCGCAAGGCCACCCACGGCCAAAGTTTGCCAGGCACTGCCGAGCGGTTTGGTGCCGGTGAACCGGCCTTTGATATAGCCGAACGCGGCCAGCGCGACGCCCGTCACCACCACCGAGGCCAGCAGCCCGGCGCGCACCGTGCTGAAAAGTAGATAAGGAGCCAGCGGAATCAGTCCCCCCACGACATACGCTCCGGCGATCGTTAGCGCGCTTGTCCTCGCTCGCCCCGCGTCGGGCTCGTCCAGCCCGAGCTCGAATTTCATCATGAAATCGATCCAGCGCGTCCGGTCGCTGCAAACCGCCCGCACCACCTGCTCGACCTGCGCCTCCTCCAACCCGAATCCGCGAAACACGGTGGCCACCTCTTCCTGTTCCCGGTGCGGGATTTCATCGATCTCCCGCTCTTCGACCGCCCGTTCGTTGGCGTAGTGCTCGGCATCGGTGCGGGCGGCGAGATATCCCCCCAGCCCCATGGCAATTGCCCCGGCGGCCACCTCTGCCAAGCCGGCCGTCATGATCAAGCCGCTCGAATTCACCGCGCCGGTCAGGCCGGCCGCCAAGGCAAAGGGAACAGTCAGGCCGTCGGCCATGCCAATCACGATGTCGCGCACCGTGGCCGAGGCGGTGAAGTGCTTTTCGACGTGGGATGTCTGATGCATGGTTCGAAACAGCCCCCTTTCTGCCAAGATGGGCGCGACCGCCAAAAAAACCGCCCGTGGGCGCCGAACCCGGGGCGGCGATTCGCCGAGAAAGGCGTTCAGAGAAACAATGCCGCCTGGGCCGTCAAGCCTGGGCCAAAGCCCAGCGCCACGCAGGGCCGCGGCGATCCGGCGGCCGCCAGCCGCTCGACGATGAAGAGCACCGTGGGGGACGACATGTTTCCCATCGCCGCCAGGATTTCTCGCGAAACGGCAGTCGCTGAGCGCGGCAAGCCGAGCGCCTCCTCGACCGCGGTGAGAATGCGCGGGCCCCCCGGATGCACGGCCCATGATCCGACCTCTTCGATCGCGAGTCCCTGCTCGGCCAGCCACGCCGCCAGCCACGGCCGCAGATGTTCGCCAATCACGCCCGGCACCGTGGCCGAAAGATACATTTCGAATCCATGGTCACCGATCCGCCAGCTCATCGCGTCGGTCGAGTGGGGAATCAGGCAAGAGCCGGTCGCCGCCAGCCGCCATCCGCGAGCGGTGCCCGCGCCAATCTGGCTCGCGGCGGCGTGGCCATTGGATGGGTGGACGATCTCAGTCGGCGCTTCGAGCACCAGCGCCGCGGCCCCGTCGGCAAACACGGCGTTCCCCACCGCCCGCGCCGGATCCCATTCGAAGCAATAGTGCAAGCTGCACAGTTCGACGGCGCACACCAGCACCCGGCTCTGGGGCCGCGCGCGGACGATCGCGTCAGCAGCCGCCAAGCCGTTGAGCGCGCCGTGGCAGCCCATGAAGCCGACGTTCAACCGCTCGACCGTCGGCCGCATTCCCAGCCCCTCGATCAATGTCACGTCGATGCCCGGCGCCAAAAAGCCGGTGCAGGACACCGTGACGAGGTGCGTGATCGACGCCGCCTCACGCCCGGCGGCAGCCAGCGCCTGCGCGGCCGCGCGCAGCGCCAGCGGCGGCGCGAACTCGCGATACAAATCCAAGCGCTCGCCGGTCGTCGGTCCCTTGGCGGCCCCTTGCGTCGCTCGCTCGCCTGCGGCCAGCGCCGCTCCGTTGGCTGCATGGTTCGTCCCGTCGCCACGATGTGCCGCCCTCGACGCCGCGGCCGGTTCTTCGGCATTGCCGGCAGCAGTCCCGGCGTCAACGCGGTTCAAGTATTGATATGCCGTTTCATGTGGCACCGCCGTGTGGCGGCGCTGCACTCCCGAGCGGCGATAGAGCACTCGGGCGAGCGCCTGCTCGGTCTCGCTACGGCAGCAGATCTGCTGCGCCATTTCGACCGCTGCGTCTTGAGTCATGCAATGTTCGGGGAGAGCGGTGCCCAGCCCCGCCACGACGGGCAGCGCAGAGTTCGATGGCGTCATGAAGTTCGTTCCCAAGAGAGCAAAAATCGAAAGGGCCACCTCCGCCGAACTCGGGTCCCCGCCAACCCCGCCCGGCTGGCCAGCGCCAGCGCCTCGCGGGGTCGAAATGCCGCGGCCACCGACCGCGGCCCGTCTGTCCGGACCACTTCGCTGCGAGTAATCGTAGCGCAGGCCACGAGCGCGACAAGATAACCCAATCGGCTCCGCGACAAATCGTTCACCAGCACCAGATGCCGGCTCGCCTCGGCCATGCGCCGCAGCAACTCGCCGGCTTGGGTCTCGCCGAGATGATGCAAGAACAGCGAGCACATCACGACGTCGAACCCCCCCTCCCAAGGCTGGGCCAACACGTCGCGGCGCTCAAACCGCACCGTGGACGCTAGATCGGGCCCCAGGCTCGCCCTTCGACTGCGAGCATATTCGATCGCCGTCGCGCTGCGGTCGTAGCCCACCAGTGCGACGTCGAGCCCGTGCCGCCGCGCTCGGCGGGCCACGCCCAGCAACACGTCGCCGCCGCCACAGGCCAGATCGAGGACGCGCACCTGCTGGGTAGGTAATTGCCGCGCCAGCTTCCGAATCGGCCGCCAGACAATGCCCGCGCTGTGACTCAGCCAATTTACCTGGGCCAGTCCGGCCAGCGCGTGTCGATGCCGCTCGGGATCGAGATCGGCCTGATCCATCACCTCAGGCTCGACGTGCCGGCGGCCGAGTCCGGCCAGTGTGCTGCGGCGGCGAGGCTGCTCGTTCATCGCTCGTGACGCTCACGCCGCACGTGGCAGGGGACTGCCGTTGCTTGAGATCAATCGGCCCCGTTGGGCGCCGGAAGCGCCACGCTCTGTGTAGCGGCCGGCACGACAGGCCGCCGGGCCGTGAAACAGCCATAGCGCATGGCCCCGGTGCGGTAGGCGGCCAAGATCGCGCCGAAGCGATCGAGAAACAGCGTCAAGTTGCGATCCACCAGCGAGGCCAGCCGGCGCACCTGCGACCGCACGACCCGCCGCTGGCAAATCTCCCACGTCTGCATCACCGCGTCGGTCCAATCGACGAACATCACGTCAACCAGTCCGGCCTCGGTGAACCATTGGCGATAGTCGGCTTCGCTGGCCAACGACGGGCACAAGAATCCTTCGCACACGTCGAGCACTTGCTGCCGCGCCGGCTGCGTGAGTGGCTCGACTCCGGCCAGCCAGGCACAAATGGCGATTTGCCCCTCCGGTTTGAGCCACCGCGCCGCCTTGCGAAAGAAGCCCGGTTTGTCGAACAAATGCTCGGTGCACTCGATGCTCCAGACCACGTCGAACGTGGCCGCAGGAAAATCAATCTGCTCGGCATCGGCACGCAAGAATTCGGTCGTGCCGGCACAGCCCCCGGTCCAAGCCCCCGCGGTGGCCCAAAGCCGCTGCACTGGGCTCAGCGTCAGTCCGGTTACGCGGCAACCGTGATGTTTGGCCAGATAGACGCTCGACCCTCCCATGCCGCAGCCGACGTCGACCACGCGCGCCCCCGGGCGGAGCGTGAGCCGGGCCGCGATCGCCTCGATCAACTGCCGTTGGGCGATAGCCGGCGATTCTTGGCCATGCCACAGGCCGTGATGAATGTGCGGTCCCCACAGCAGGCGATAAAAAGCGGTCGACCAATCGTAGTGGGATTGAATCTCGCGTTTGGTGACCGTCGGACAGGAAATCATAAATCGTTGTTTCCCAATGGGTGCCGTCACGCTTCACGCCGCCGGCCTGCAGCGAATCTTAGCAGTCTCGTCGGTGGCGGAACAGCCAATCGGCAAATCCCGCCCGATGGTGTAGAATGCCCGCAGGACAAAGAGGGCGGGGAGACCGTGAACGCACCGTGGGGGTGCGGGAGGCACGCGTGATCGCGCGCGACACGTGGGATTGCGTCGTCGTTGGCGCTGGGCCGGCCGGCGCCGCGACCGCTTTGCTGTTGGCCCGCGCCTCGTGGCGCGTGGCCCTCGTCGATGCCGCGCATTTCCCGCGCCAAAAAGTCTGCGGCGAATATCTCAGCACCGCCGCCTGGCAATTGCTCGAAGGGCTCGGGCAGGCCAAGCTTCGCGAGGCCGCCGTCGAACTCTCCGACATGCGGCTGGCGGTCGCCGGTGGCCGCATGGCCCAGCTCGATTTTTCGCCCGGGCCGCGCTCTCCCGCCGCGCTCAGCCGCTATACCCTCGACGCCGCGCTGGTCGACGCCGCACGCACGGCCGGCGTCGAAATCTTCGAAGGCTACCGCGTCAAGCAAGTGCGGGCCAACAATGGCGCTGTCACTGGCGTCGAGGCCGTCGACGTGCGCCATCAACGCTCGCTCCGCACGCTCCGCTCGCCAGTGATCGTGGCCGCCGACGGCCGGCGCAGTCTCGTCGCGCGCGAGACGGGCCGCACCGTCCGGGC
>DATJTR010000567.1:0-5334 GCA_035503215.1 Pirellulales bacterium | reverse complement strand
CGCGGCGGGGCAGATGGCGCGCAAATGGAATCTGCCCGTTTCGCTCGTCAGCTTGATCGAAACCCACACGGCCGATCCAGCCGCCGCCGGTGCGGCCCAGCCGGTGCAGGCCGCGGTGCGGCTCAGTGCCCTCTTGCCGGCCGTGTGCGACGAGGCCTGGCACGAAGCGGCTCAGTTCGAAGCGGCCTACGACGCCTTGCGTCCGGCCAATGCACCGCCGCTGGTGGCCGTGCTCGAACAACTCGATCGCGAGTTTGCCGACGTCGCCCCGGCGCTCAAGGTCAGCGTGCCGGCGCGTACGGTCTTGGCCAGCTATCAACAGTGCGTGGCGGCGGCCAGTGCCTGTTGAGCCCGAGGTGCAAGCGCGCCCCGGAGGACAACCGGCGAGACCTCTGAAAACGGCGCGTTCGAGTTCGTCGAGCGGGCGCGTTTCCGACAGAGCCACGCTCGGGCGGTGTCTCACATCGGTTAAACAAATGGTCTGCGGTTCATCGCCATGTGCTACCCCCTCGCATTTTGCCCTGGCGGAATCCCCCTTGCGTCCGGCCGCGTTACGTCGCCGTGGGGGCGAAATTACGCGTTGGCCCGAAAATCGAATTTTGGCTTCGGCCGTTTAGCGTGTAAAATTGAGTGAAAGGCGCCGCGACGCCAAAAAGTTTTTTCGCCCGGAAGAAGTAAGCCGTGTCCGCGCACTCCCGCATCCGCCGCCAGCAGCTCCTCCGCCAAGCCGAGGGTTACCTCGAGCTGGGCATGCCGGCGCACGCGATCGAGGTGCTCGACCGCTGGGGCGCGAACGACGCCCCCTCGTCGCGGGCCGCCTATCTGCGTGGCGAAGCCCTGCGCGAGCTCAAGCGTTATTCCGAGGCGATCGTCTCCTTGAATGTGGCCGCCGAGGGCTTGCCCGACGAAATCGGCATTTACGTCGCCCTGGGCTGGTGCTTCAAGCGGATGGGCCGGCTCGATCTGGCCATCGAGTCGCTGGAGCGGGGTTTGACCGCCGATCCGACCGCGGCCATCTTGCCCTACAACCTGGCTTGCTATTGGAGCCTGGCCGGCAACAAGCGGCAGGCGATCGCCTTACTTGGCCAAGCGATTGCCCTCGACGGCGACTTCCGCAATCTGGTCGATGCCGAGGCCGACTTTGACGCCATTCGTAACGATCCGGCCTTCCTGGCCCTGACCAGCGTCATCGTCTGAACGATCGCGTTGCCGTCCTCTTTCAGTCGTGCTTGCCTGACGTTTCTGCTCGGCTGGCCGAAGCATGCTACTGGCATTGCACTGTCCGGCATTCTCTCCCAGAAAACGAAAATCGCAGTGCCGGTTATCCGGCACTGCGACTTCCAAAGCACTGTGACAATGGTCGTTGGCTGTGCCCGCGACCCGGCCAACCGTCAGACCCGCGCGATCGAGTCGTATTCGTCGGCAAAGTCGAGCTCGGATACCGCTTCGTCGATGGCCGCGATATGTTGCCGGCGGTGTTCGGTGCCGACCTCGGCCAGCCCGTTGGCCAAAGAGTGTGTCGAGGTCGCAACCGCTGGCGTGGTGGCCGGTTGGGCAACGTTGCCCGCCACGCCCGCGCTTGGCGAGCTCGCAGCCGCACTCCCCGTCTCTAGCACGCCGAGGGCGATCGCGGTGAACTGGGCGCCCGCGCCTGCGCTGCCCGCAAACTGCGCCGATGGCGCCGTCGGCGCGGTGATGCCCGACTGGCGGTCGTTATCGTTCGCGCGGGCGAGCGCCGCGTCCGCTGAGTTGATGAGCCCCGCCCCGTAGAAGTCGAAGTAGGGGTTGTAGCCCGCACTCGTCTCGTGGTCGTTGTTGAGATCCGTGGCCTCGGCGGCGTCTTCGGAGTTGATAATCCCGTTCTGGTAGCCGTTGCCCGGGAGGACGTTGAACGCAAAGTCGAACGTCGACCCGGCTAGGCCGTTGCCGGAGGGGAAAGAACTGCTGCCGGTCGTGAATGTCCCGCTGATTCCGGCACCGTTCCCGTCGACTACCTGGGAAACGCCTGCTGTCCCGAACGAACTGCCGGTCGTTGCGATCGCGAACACGTACTCGTTGTTCCCCAGCCAGCCGCTGAGCGTCCACGAATAGGTGTTGTCGCCGTCGGAGGTGAACCCGGTCACCGACGGCGCCGCCACGGCCCCTCCGCCCGTTCCCCCGACCAGCTCCAGCGAGCCCACGCCGATGTCGCTGACCGCACCGCTGAACTGCACGGAAATCGTGTTGATGTTATTGAACGGTAGCACCGTAAGCTGCGTGGCTCCGGTCTGGAGGGCGTACCCGAGCGTCGAATTGCCCAGGCCGTTTGTCGCAAGGTACCCGAAAAAGTTCTCGGTTCCAGACGACCCCCAGCCAGGGTTCTCCACCCACGCGCCGGTGACCGTGATGGGTGCGGAGAGGTCCACGGTCTCGGCGGCCGCGCTCGAAGTCGTGGGGGATGAATTGCTGTCGTCGGCGACGATCGAGATCGACCGGGTTGTCGTGCTCGTGCTGGTCGTGTTCACGAACGTGACCGACTGCAAGGCACTCTGATACTGCGCCACCGTGGCCGTGCCGGCCAGCGTCAACACGCCGCCCGAGTAGCTTCCGGTGATTCCACTCCCGCCCGGGCTGGTGAAGCTGAGCGTGTCGCCGGTCTGCAGCGTGCCCGCCGAAATCGCCACGGTCGCGCCAGTCAGATCGCTGTCGTCAGACGACACGGTCACTCCGGGATCGACCGTCACGGCCGGGCCGCCAGCCGTATAGTTCGCCGCCGTGCCCGACGCCGTCACGACCGGCGCCGGAACGATTACGTCGACCGTCTCCGCGGCGGTGTTGCTGTCCAGCGAATCGCTCGAGTCGGTGGCGACGATCGAGATCGAGCGCGGCGTGGTGTTCGGACTCGTCGTCGTGAACGTGACCGATTCGAGCGCCTGCTGATATTGTGCGGGCGTGGCAGTGCCCGACAGGCTCAGCACGCCATCGGAGTAACCCCCGGTGATGCCGCTGCCGACCGGGCTAGTGAAGCTGAGTGTGTCGCCCGATTGGACGGTGCCGGCGGAAATCGTCACCGCGGCGCTCGTCAAGTCGGCGTCGCTCGACGAAACGGTGATCCCCGAATCGACATCGACGGCGGAATCGCCCAGCGTGTAATCCGCCACACTGCCCGACGGGGTCACCGTGATGTAAGGGACCGCGCCGGAGAGCGAATAGACTGTCCCGTAGTTGTCCGTGCCGCCCTCTTCGGCGTTCCCGTACAGCGTCGAACCGACGAGCGTCAAGCCGCCGCCCAGGACCGCACCCGCGGAGCCAGTGAACCCGTAGAGCGTTGAAAGGTCGTCGTCGTTGGGGTCGAACGAGAACACGTACCCGCCATAGTCACCGCTCCCGCTGTACGAGGTAGTTCCATACAGCGTGTCACCAACGAGGACCAGATTCTGTGGTGCCGGGTCGAACGGGCCACTGCCCTCGAATGAGTACAACGTCGAGACGTCGCCGTTGTCGGTGTCGACTGAGTATATAGTCCCGTAGCCGGCGAACGCCCCCCCACTCGATGTTGTTCCGTACAAGGTCGAGCCGTCCAGGGTCAGGCCGCCGGTACCAAGGTCGCCCGAGAAGTTGTAGAGCACCGTGAAGTCGTCGCCTTCGGTGGTCATCGAATACACCGTACCGCCGCCGCGCAGCCCGTAGAAGCCCGACTCGCTGGTTGTGCCGTAGATTGTCGAACCGACAACCGTCACAGGAGATGTCGGGTCGGTGCCATCGAGGTCAGAGAACGTGTGCAGTACGGTGTAGCCAGTCCCGTTGGTGTTGATGGAGAAAACCGATCCCGCCGTGGTCCCGTAAAGCGTCGAGCCGACGAGCGTAAGGCCTCCCGTCCCGACCGACACGCCGGTAAACGAGTAAACGTCGGTGAGGTCCGTTCCATCGGTGTTAATCGAGAACAGCATCCCATCGGCTCCGCCAAACGCCATCCCGAACAGCTTCGTCCCGACGACCGTCAAGGTGCTAATCGGGTTATCAGACGTGGGAAACGAATACACGACTTGGTAGTCGGTACCATTGGCGTTCTCCGAGAAGAGGACGCCAGCGCCGTTTTCGCCGCCGGTGCGGGTGGTTCCATAAAGAACTGAGCCGTCCGCGGTGAGGGCAGTGCCATACGGGCTAGCCCCGTCGCTCGTCCCGCCTGTGAAACTATGGAGCGTGCTTTCCGACACCGAGAACATGCGGCGATCTTCGAGGCGCTCAAAGCGTGGAGCACGCCTGCTCGAGAGAATCGCTTGCCGAGTGCGTTTGCTGCGTTGCGACGTTTTTGTTTGCGAATAGTGAGAGTGCGACATGACAGCCCCCGCCTTTGTGAGTGAGTAAATCCATTTCCCCCACCGGTGTCGAGCGGCGCACCACCAAGAAGTAGTAAATCAAGGTGCGTGTTGCGGGACGGCGCTCGCGGTTGGACGGGCGGATCGTAGCAAGCGCGAAGCGCGGCGCCCAGTGGGTAGCCAGCATGGCAGGAAACGAAAATCGCAGTGCCGGATCTCCGGCACTGCGACTTCCAAACCACTTGGGGGAGTGATCGAGTTATTGCGGGCTCGCTCGCGCGAAGCTCGCTAGAACGCAAACGACAAGCCAGCAAACGCACCGGTCAGGATCAAGTCACCATTCGCCTTGACGGTCTGAAAACCTGCGTAGTCGGCGATGTAGGGCAGGAATTGATTGTCAGCAAGTGCGACCTGCGACACGCCGATGACCCGCCAACCGGCATACAATTGGCAATTCGGGGTCATCCACCAATAGGCACCCGCATCGAATTCGCCCAGCAGCGAGCAGCCAACTTGGCTGGCATGATAGTTGAACAGCTGGCCACTCACCCGGTCGTACGCGACTGCCCCGTTGCCACTATAAAGCTGGTTCGTGATGTTGATCTGATTGCCAAACACGCCGGCTTTGGGAATCGCATACAGGCCCCACGTGGGCGTGATGGCAAAGTTCAATAGCGTGCCGATTTGACCGCCGAACAGATTGTTCGTCACGTTGGACTGCAGGTAGGCCGCCTGCGCGCCACCGTCGTCGCCGAAATTGAAGCTGTTCGAGGCAGAGCCGTAAGTCAGCGTGTCCTGGAAGCGGAAGTAACGGAAACCGCCCAACAGGGTCGCGCTGAAGCAGCCGGGGTTGTTATAAATCGGCTGCACCAAACCGTTGATTTCGAGGTTCAGATACCGGTCAGTACGCCAGATGGCCTGATGACTCGTGCCGTCGAAATAGTAGTCAACTTGGTGGCCATTCAGGCCCAAGCTGCCCGCACTCGTCGTCATGTCGATCGGCGTGCCCAAGAAAGAGTTAGCGTTGTATGATGCA
>DATJTR010000566.1:0-7021 GCA_035503215.1 Pirellulales bacterium | reverse complement strand
GCACCGGCACCGGCGGTTTCGGCCAATTGGGCCAGGTCGTCAACTTCGGCGGCCGCACCCCGACCGCCGGCAATCCCGCCGGCGCTGGCGGTGGCGGCGCCGGGTTTGCCACGGGCAACGCGGGCCTCGTTGCCGGTTTCGTCGGCCTGCTGCAGCAGCTCCAGCAGATTCGCAACACCGAGGCCAGCCTGAACAATCAATTACGCAGTCTCAAGATGCTCGAAGCCCATCAGGAAGCGGGCACGATCGAAATCACTCAGGTCGATCTGCTGCGGCAGAACATCGAAGGCGAACGCTCGAGCCTGTTGCTCGCACAGGTCAACCTGGCGAACACGCTCGACGTTTACAAAGCCGCCACGCTCGGTTTGCCTCCCAATCTGCCGGTCGAATTGGACGACAGCATGATCAAGCAGTTCGAGCTGGTCGATCCGAAAACGACCGAAGTTCTGGAAAAAATCGATGATTTCATCGGTTTGCTCGGCGAGCTGCCGCACAAACCGACCGGTTCGCACCTGGAAAAATCGGCCGAGGTGGTCGGCCGCCTGCGCAACCTGTTGAGCCAGCGGTTCAAAGTCGCGCGGGACGATCTCCAGCGGCTCGACAAGGCCCTGCCCCAGCGGTTCGCCCTGCTCGATGGGCGCGAACGCAAACGCCTGCAAGAAGACCGCGACAAGCTGGTGGAAGGTTTGGCCGACCTGGAGGCACGATTTGGCCGAACCGAAGCCACGCTCGAGGCCGCCAATCAACTGGCCCCCGTCGATCCTTCCAAGAGTGCCGACGAATTGGTCACCTTGGCCAGTACGCTGGCGAGCATGACGCAGGAATTGTCGCTCGTGCAAGCCCGCGCCCGGCTGGAAGCAATCAGCCTGCCCAAGATCAATCTCGATCCGAAGCGGGCGATCGACATCGCCCGGGCCAATCGCCTCGATTGGATGAACAATCGCATGGGCCTGGTCGATACCTGGCGACTGATTTACTACAACGCCAACCAGTTGAAATCCGGGCTCAATCTGAGCTTCAACGGTTCGCTCAACACGACCAACAACAATCCGGTTCGTTTCCGCGGCGACACCGGCGAGGCGAACGTCGGCGTGCAATTTGCCGCACCCCTGACGCGCCGCTTGCAGCGGAACAATTTCCGCGCCCAGCTCATGAGCTACCAACAGCAGCGCCGAGGACTGATCCAGTTCCAGGACTCGATCTATCAAATCTTGCGCAACTACTTGCGTTCGCTCAAACAATTGGAACTGCTGCTCGAAATCCAGCGCCGGGCGACGGTGATTGCCGTCCGCCGCGCCGATCAAACCCGCGAACTTTTAAGTCAACCTCCAGAGCCGGTCGTCTTGGGCCAGCAAGCCGAATTGCTGCCGCCCACCGCGGCCCAGAACCTGCTGTTTGCCCTCTCCGACTTGCGGAACGCCCAGAACAATTTCATGAGCGCCTGGCTCAATCACTATGAAACCAGGATGATGCTCTATCGCGATCTGGGAATCATGGAACTCGACGAGGAAGGGCTGTGGGTTGACAGGCCTTTGAACGAGTCGGATTGGATCGAAGCCGAGCTTTGCCAACTTCCCCCGCCGATCCCCAATCATTGGTTGAAAGAAGTCGACATCCAGGGGGATGCCGAGTACGAACCGTTGCTGCCGGGAACCGGCTCGCGCCAAGCCGACGTCCAGCAGGGGGAGTGGCAGCAGATCCAAGAGTACTTCCCTGAGCCGCTCCGGGACGAAAACGTTCCGCCCCGTGCGCCGGGCGAAGAGCTTCCGCCCCCGGGCGCAATTTTCCCGGAATCAAGCTCTTCGAATCGCCGCCGCGGCTGGGGCGGCCCGCTGCCCGACCCTGGCGAGCCGGAGCGGCCACCCCCGTGGTATCAACGCAATCCCGAGTCGATCGGCCTCTTTGGACGTGCGCCCCCCGGCTCCTAGCCGAGCGAGGGGGGCGGCGGCCGGTGGTAGCGGTCGTGCCGGCCCCAATCGGCTTCTCGGCGGTTCGCTCGCGCCAAGCGTGACCAGAATCCTAGGAGAATCTTTCCAGCCGGTGGAGAATGTGCGCCCGGAGGGCTTTCCAGCCGATGGCTCGGTGGCTTGCTCGCTGCGTAGGAAAGTCAAGCGGGGTTGCCAGCGAGGTCACTTCCAGGCGATCGGGACCCGTGGCAATTCCTAGCGACCTTTTTTGGGCAGTTCAGCGATTTCCGCCGCATTTCTCGCTTGATCCAGTCGGGGACGATTTCGCGAGCTTGAAATCAACCGCTGAAGGATTGAGAATGACAATTCCAGCGCTAGAATCGCCCGCGATACCTCCCCGCGCTGTCTCCCTCCTGTGCAGGCGTCATTGATGGCCACCGAAACGATTCCGCGAACTGAGCCGCACCGCCGCGAGGCCAGCCCGCAACCGGCTCCGCGCCGGGCGCGCGGCTCTCGGCGTCCCTGGCGGCTGCTGGTTTGGCTGGCCGTCGTCACCGCGGCCGCGGCGGGCGGCCTCTATTGGTTCAAAGGTTCGTACGCCCAGACCGCGGTCGATCAGCGCAACGTGCTCACTCATAAGGTGGGTCGGGGCAGCCTGCTGGTCACCGTCACCGACGACGGCAACATCGAAAGCTCCGCCAACATCGACGTCAAGTGCGAAGTGGCCGGCGGCAGCACGATCTTGTGGATCGTTCCCGACGGCACCTCGGTGAACGAGGGAGACGAGGTGGTGCGGCTCGACTCCTCGCTCATCGAGGAGCAAGTCGATCAGCAGAAGATCGCCTACGAAAAGGCGCGGGCCGTGAAGATCGAGGCCGAGAAAACGTTTGCCGCCGCCAAAATCGCCGTGCAGGAATACAGCGAGGGAACCTATCTGCAAGCGCTGCAAACCGCCGAGGTGGCCATCACCGTCGCGCAAGAGAATCTGCGCAGCGCCGAGAACAGCTTCCAATTCGCCCAGAAAATGGCCCGCAAGGGTTACGTGACCAGCCTCGAGCGCGACGCCCGGCAATTCGCCGTCGAGCGAGCCAAGCTCGACCTGGTCACGGCCAACCTGGCCAAGGAGGTCTTGGCGCGGTTCACCAAGCCCAAAACCGAAGAAGACTTGATTAGCAAACGCGACACGGCCGAAGCCAAGATGCGGTCGGAAGAAGCGGCTTTCGATCTGGAGGAATCGCGGCTCAAGCGGCTCCAGACGCAATTGGAAAAAAGCACGATCCGCGCGCCGCAAAGCGGCATGGTGATCTACGCCAACGAGCCCGGCGGACGCCCCGGCCAGCAAGGCGTGCAAATCGAGGAAGGCTCGGCCGTCCGCGAGCGGCAATCGATCGTTCGCGTCCCCGACCTGGCTCACATGCAGGTCAAGTGCACGATCCATGAATCGAAGGTCGATCAGATTCGGCCCGGCATGCGGGCCAATCTCCGCGTGCAAGACCACACCTTTCACGGCACCGTCGCCTCGGTCGCCAATCAGCCCGAACCGACCTCGTTCTTCTCGTCGGGCAACGTGAAGGAGTACGCCACGATCGTGAAGATCAGCGGCGAATCGTCCGGCTTGCGGCCAGGCATGACGGCGGTCGTGGAAATCCTGGTCGAAGAACTGAAAAACGTCATCGTCGTCCCGGTCGAAGGGGTCGTGGAACAAGGCAACCGCAATTACTGCTGGGTCGTTGCCGGCAATCATTACGAGCGCCGGCCGGTGGTGCTGGGCATGAGCAACAACACCGAAATCGAAGTCAAGGACGGCCTGGCCGAAGGGGATATGCTGGTCCTGAACCCGCGCGCGGTCATTTCCGATGCGCGCGACGCCGACGACGGCTCGGAACTCAACGTGAAAGAGAAATTCGGCGAGGCGCCGCCTCCGGGGGCAGCCCAGCCGGCTGGCGCTCAGCCCGGTGGCGAACGCCGCCGCGAGGGCCGCGGAACGGGAGGCGGTGGCGGTCGGGGAATCAACATCGCCGAGCTCGACAAAAACGGCGACAAGAAGGTCAGCCGCGAGGAAGCACCCGAACGCATGCAGGCTTTCTTCGACAAAATCGACACCGATAGCGACGGCTTCATCGATGCCAAGGAAGCCGCTGCGGCCCAGGCACGCCGCCGCAAAGCCGAACAAGAGGGAGGCTTTGGCGGAGGTCCAGGCGGTCCCGGTGGCGGCGGTCCCGGTGGCGGCGGCCCGGGCGGACCCTAACCGCACCTTCGGCCTGCGCCGCCACGTCTCCTGCCGGCCTTTACAACGCTTCGCTCCTGCTCCACCCGCGAGTGGTCCGCCCCGTGTCGCCACGATTCCTGCAAACGCTCCGCCTGGGACTCAAAAGCCTGCTGCTCCACAAGCTGCGCTCGGGGCTGGCGATTCTCGGCATCCTGATCGGCGTCACCGCGGTGATCTGGCTCGTGGCGATGGGCGAAGGCGTCAGCTACCAGGCCCAGCAGCAGATCAAGGAGCTGGGGGCCAACAACATCATCGTTCGCACCGTCAAACCCACCGGCGACGCCACGCGCGGCCCGGGCGGACGCATGAGCGTGCTGGCGTTCGGCCTCCTGCGCGAGGACTTCGACCGGATCCTCAAGATCCCCACGGTTCGCGAGGCCACGCCACTCCGCGAGATTCGCAAGGAGGCGTTCTTTCTCGACCGGCATCTCGACATCCGCTTGGTCGGCTGCACGCCGACCTATTTGGAACTGGCCAATCTGAAGCTGGCTCGCGGCCGGTTCATCTCCGATTTCGACGGCGAACACTCCGAAAATGTTTGCGTGCTGGGCGAGGAGACTTCGCGCAAACTGTTTCCCTACGAGAGCCCGCTCGACAAGGCGATCCAAATCGACAAGCAAGTTTACCGCGTCGTCGGCGAGACCGAGTTCCGCAGCTCCAGCGGAAATATCGGCGGCAGCTTTTCAGGCCAAAACTACAACCTCGACGTCTACATTCCGCTGAACACCTTGCGCTGGCGCATCGGCGACCGCGTCCTGTCCTCGCGCACCGGCAGTTTCGAGGCCGAAGAAGTCCAGCTCAGCCAGGTCACGGCCACGGTTGACAGTCTGGACGACGTCGATAAGACCGCCGACGTCATCAAGACCCTCCTGAACAAGTATCACAAGAACGCCGACTACGAGGTCATCGTTCCCAAAGAGCTGCTGCGGCAGGCGGAAGTGCTGCAAATGATGTTCAACGTGCTGCTCGTGCTGATCGCGGGCATCGCCCTGGTCGTCGGCGGCATCGGCATCATGAACATCATGCTGGCCACGGTCACCGAACGCACGCGGGAAATCGGCATCCGCCGCGCGCTGGGGGCCAAACAGTCCGACATCGTGCAGCAGTTCTTGAGCGAAACGGTCGTCCTCTCCGCCACGGGCGGACTTTTGGGCGTGCTGCTCGGGTTTTGCTGCCGCCCGGTCGTGCAAGTCGTGCGGACGCTCGCCCGCACGCTCCATCCCGACCTGTACTCGTCGCTGCCGGCCAACATCCAGCAGCTCGAGCCGCGGCTGGCCGCCTGGAGCGTGGCCGTGGCGTTCCTTAGTTCGGTGATCGTCGGCGTCGCCTTCGGCCTCTATCCCGCGCGGCGGGCGGCCATGATGGATCCGATCGAGGCCCTCCGGCACGAGTAACTGCATGCGTCTGTCGGCCCAAGTCATCGACCTGACCAAGGATTACCATCTCGGCGGCGGGGTGGTCCGCGCCCTGCGCGGCGTGTCGATCGATTTTCCCGAAGGCGATTTCGTGGCCATCATGGGGGCCAGCGGATCGGGCAAAAGCACGCTGCTCAACCTGCTCGGCTGTCTCGATCGGCCCACCACGGGGCACTACGTGCTCGCCGGCCGCGACGTTTCCTCGCTCAGCGACGACGAGCTCTCCGAAATCCGCAGTCAGCATCTCGGCTTCATCTTTCAGGCGTACAACCTGATTCCGCAGCTCACGGTGGTCGAGAACATCGAGCTTCCGCTTTATTATCAGGGGAAAATCTCCAGCGACGCCCGCGAGCGCTGCATCGAGATGGCCGAGCTCGTTGGACTTGGCGAGCGGTTGGATCACCGCCCCTTCCAGCTCTCGGGCGGTCAGCAGCAACGCGTCGCCATCGCCCGGGCCCTCGTCAACGACCCGCGCGTCATCCTGGCCGACGAGCCGACCGGCAACCTCGACACCGCCACGGGGGAGGAAATCATGCAGATCCTCGAGGCGCTGAATCGGGCCGGCAAAACAATCATCATGGTCACGCACGAGCCCGACATCGCCGAACGGGCCCATCGCATCCTGCGGATGCGAGACGGCTTGCTCGAAGGTAGCGAGCACACCGGCCGCATGCACGTCACGCTCGGCTAAACGAGCGGAACGTACGCGGCATCCTGCTTGCCGCCTCGACTCGCGTTGAAGCTGCCTGGTGACCGCCCCGGGGCCGCGGCCTATTCAGGCGACGCGGCGATCATCACGTTGCCGGCACTGTCGCATTCGACGACGATGACGTTCGGATGGCAGCAGACCGGGCAGTCTTCGACGTATTCCTGATGCTGCCCCGCCGAGAGATCGATGGGAATGACGATCTCTTCGCCACAAGAATCGCAGATGTAGGAACCTTCCATGTCCACCGGAGTGTCTCCGTTCGTGATCGCTGGGTCGATGGATTGACGCTGGACTCTCCCGTGCCGCCGTTCACCAGAGTGGCGACGCCCCGCCGCCAAACCAGACCGTCAGGCTATGTTTTCCATCACCGCTTTCATTTTGGCCAGACCAGTTAAGGCGACATTCAGCGGATCTTGCTGCCAATAATCCCGGTTGAACAACTCCAGCGACAGCGCCCCACTGAATCCCATCGTATGCAGTCCCGCCACGATCTCGGTCCATGGCGCGACTCCCTCTCCGGGGAAGACGCGGGCGGCATCGGTGATCTCGCGGCGGCCGGGCGTCGCGGGGTAATCGTTCATGTGTAGCACCGGCACCGTGTGGCCGCCCAACAGGGCCAGCCCGGTGTAGCCGGAGCCCCCTTTGTACAAATGATACACATCGGCCAGGATGCAGGCCTTTTTATGGCCGCTGTCGATGGCGATTTGGGCAACTTCGCCTA
>DATJTR010000565.1:0-2868 GCA_035503215.1 Pirellulales bacterium | reverse complement strand
CCGACCATTTCTTGCCGGACTGTTCGTCATCTTCATACCAGAACTCGACCCCCTCGATTCCCTTGCCGGTTGCCGCGTCGACCGCCTTGAGCACAAGCACCGTGGCCCGTGGCAGCTTTACTTCCAAAGTGCGGGGAGCATCCGTCGAACCGACGGCCAGTTCCGCCTCGGCGGTCAAATAATCGGAGCCCTTCTTGGGATGCACCCAAACGGTGAATTCACCGGGAAAGAGTCGCAAGCGCACCTTTCCCTCGGCGTCGGTCTCACCCCAACTGTTGTTGGTGCCCAGCTTCAAATAGGCCCCGACCATCGCCCCTGCGACGGGCTCGAGCGTATCGGCATAACGAACCTCGATCGTAACGTTCTGCACCCCCCGCCGCGTCATTTCGATCGGCGACTCGACGAGCGGAGCGTCGCTGTATCGGTCGTTGCCTTTCACGGCCGCCGGATCTCCCGTCGTCGTGTACACGGCCCAAGTGCCATATTCCGGGTGCCGCATCGACAACCGGCACACGATTCCCTCGGGCACCGACCGCAACTCGAATCGGCCCTCGGCGTCCGAAACCGAGCGCATTTGCTCGGGCATCGCGTCATCGGCCAACTGGACTGCATGGCCGAACTCGCGATAGGCCTCATTCGCTTCGTGGCCGGCCGCGGCGGTGTAATCGCAGTCGGTCACCACTACCTTGACTCCTGCAATCGGCTTGCCTTCGCCGTCAACAAACCGACCTTGCACCGGCTTGGCCGGGGGGAACGTCAGGTTCTGTTCGATCGTGTCATCGGGAAAGAAACCTTGGCCCGGATCGACCAAAAGTGGCTTGCCGTTGGCGTCCTTGAATCCGAAGTCGATGAACAAGAATTTCATGCCGCACCAGGCAAAGCCCCGCCCCGGTGCTTTGCCGAAGACCTGGAAGGTTCCCTGCTCGAGGGTTTCTTGATCCCCCGGCGGGTAATACGGCAGGTTTGCATCCTTGAAGCGGTAACGTCCCTCGCCGTCGGTTGTCGCCTGGCCGAGCACCTCACCGGGCGAGTTGTTCGTCGAGACCAAAAATATCGTGGCCCCGACGATCGGCTGACCAGCGGGATCGAGCGCACGACCGCTCACACTGAATGCCCGGTACCGAATCTCGGGCTGCGCTTTTTCGTCCGATTTGTCGGCGACGGAAGCGTCGCTTGGTTCTTGGGCCTCGCCCGCCACTGCAAGCTGAGTTTCTAGCAGATATGCCTCGGCCCCCATTTCGGCGAGAGCCGTGCCGTGGCCGGCCTTTCTGTGCTGCTCGGCGATCGCCAACGATTCACGCGCGTCCTCCAGCGCCTCTTCGCACGCCTTGACCCGATCCTGCGGCGTCTGGGCATACTCGCGCCTCGCGGTAAAAAGTTCAAGCTGCGCCGCGTGGAACGCCGCGTACGACACGCGCGCGCTGGAATATAGCTGCTTCTCGACCTTGTAAATCTGCTCCAACACCGCCAATCGCTGTTGTTTGCTGGCAGCCGAGGGATCTGGTTCCTGCGCGGCGCTCGTTATCTCGGCCACAGCCGGCCGCGGCGCTGCAGTTTGCGCGTCAGTCAGGCCAACCAGCAAAAACGCCGCGAGCACGCAGCCGCCCAAAAGAGTGCCGGGCCAGCCCGCCCGGCGATAGGCCGCGATCTGGCGAATCCGCCGCTCGATGAGCGAACGGCGCCGCCGGCCGAACATGCCAACAGCCGGCAAGGGCGATCCGGGCCCCGTCCCCAGCGCTTCGATGGCCGACAGAATTGCCTGCCCATAAGCTCCGGCGTTCCCGTCGCACAAGCCAAGCACGGCCGCGTCGCAGGCCAGCTCCCGCTCACGGCGCAAAAAATAGCGGCTCACCCAGCCGACCGGATGAAACCAGTGCAACATCACCAGGGGGGCCAGCAAGCCTTCCCAAAGCATGTCCCGCCGGGCCACGTGAACGAGCTCGTGCATCAGCACCAGGCGCAACTGCTCGCGCGTTAATCGCCCGAGCAACTTTTTCGGCAGGACAATCCGCGGCTGCCCGACCCCACACGTCGCCGGGCCCACGTTTCCCTCGGCAGTCAACAGCCGCACCGGGCGCGATAGCCCGCATGCTTCGCGACATTCGTCAAACAGCGACAACACTCCTCGATCCACGATCGGGCTCCAAGCGTGCCCGGCTTTCCGCAGCGCGAGCACACTCGCCACGCGCCGCAGAGCGAGCCATGCCACGCCGGCCAGCCACACGACGAATGCCCAAGGAACGAGTGATTGCCAGCTCCATTCGAACCGACGCTCTGGCTCGGCTTGCTCGCGGGGCGCGGAAACCGGCTCTTCGGCACGCGACTCCGCGTGCGTCTCTTTTTCCGTTCGCGGGCTTGAGCGAGTGTTCGAGCCAAGCGTTGCCTCAGGCGATCGCTTTGCATTCGGCGCGATTTCCGGCATGTCCACCGCATCGACCGCGATCGTTGGCCGATCGACTAACGCGACGAGCCGAAAGATGCTCCACGGGGCCGAGGGTAAGACTGGCGCGGCCAGCCGCACAAAAACCACCATCCACAAAGCAAAACGCCAGCGCGGGGCGAGCCAGCGCCCACACAAGAGGCTGACCACCCAAACCCCGGCGGCCAACCATCCCGCCTGCCAGGCCGCACGGAGGAGCGGGGGCAGGATCGACTCGGCCACAACCTGCAACATGGGAAACATCGGGATGGCCCCTGCGGATGAATCTAACCGAGTTCGGCCCGCCGCGCGTCGAGCAAACGTTTGAGTTCGTCGATCTGCTCGGGCGTGATTTCGGCATCGCGCGCGAAATGCACGAGCAATTCCGCCGCGTCGCCGGTAAAAACCTTGTTGAGAAACGAACGGCCTTCGGCCCGCACGCATTTCTG
>DATJTR010000564.1:0-7037 GCA_035503215.1 Pirellulales bacterium | reverse complement strand
CGAGTGTTTCCAGCCGGCGGCCAGCAAGGTGCGACCTTCGAGCTGCAGGCCTCCGGCTCGCACTTCGACGAGGTCGATCGTCTGCACTTTTCCGATCCGGGTATCACCGCCGCATTCGTCGCGGGCGGGGGCGAAGAAGCCGTGGAAGGCGAAAAGCATCAACGCTCGGAAAAGTTTCGCGTCTCGATCGCCGCCAGCGTTCGTCCCGGCATCTACGATGTCCGGGCCGTGAGCCCGCAAGGTGTGTCGAATCCTCGGGCGTTCGTCGTAGGCACGCGTCCCGAGCTGGTCGAAGTCGAACCCAACGGCGCGCTGGGCCAGGCGACCGAAGTGCCGGTTCCAGCGGTCGTCAACGGCCGCCTGGAGCAGCCGGCCGACGTCGACTTTTTCCGCTTTGCCGCCAAAGCGGGCGAGCGATTGATTCTCGACTGCGCCGCCTACCGCATCGATTCACGGCTGGACGCCGTCCTGGTGGTCTACAATGCTGCCGGCGAAGAGATCGAGCGCAGCCACGACTTTGCGCGCCGCGATCCGCTTCTCGATTTTGTCGCCCCGGCCGACGGCCAGTACGTCGTCGCGGTCCACGATTTGACCTATGCTGGCTCGCGTCGGCATGTTTACCGGCTATCGATCGGCACGGCGCCGTATATCGACTTCGTATTTCCGCCGTCCGGCCTGGCGGGCAGCGAAGGACGATTTCATCTTTTCGGTCGCAATTTGCCCGGTGGCCAATTGACCGACCTGCGTTCGATCGACGGACGGCCGCTGGAAACGCTCGAAGTGCCGATCGCACTCCCGGCCGACCTCGCGGCACAGCAAACGGTTGCCGGCTCGATCGTGGAACCGGTCGAAATCATTCTCGACGGGGCCGAGTTTCAGCTCGATGCTCCCGCCGGCCCGTCGAACCCGGTCTTCATCAGTCGGGCGACCGCACCCGTCGTCGTCGAGCAGGATTCGAACGACGATCCGGCCCACGCTCAAATGCTGACTTTGCCCTGCGAATGTGTCGGCCAGTTCTTTCCTCGCGGCGACCGCGACTTTTACACGTTCCACGCGCGGAAAGGAGACGTGTACTGGATCGAACTGTTCGGGCAGCGGCTCGGTCTGCCGTCCGATCCGCTGCTCCTTGTGCAGCAAGTGACGAAAAACGAAGCGGGGCAGGAGACCGTTGCCGACGTCGCCGCGATCGACGACGAAGGGGCCGGCGCCGCCGGCGATCTGTTCTACACCGCCTCGGACGACCCAACCTATCAATTCGTCGCCCCGGCCGACGGGACGTATCGCCTGATGGTGACCGACCTGGCCGGCACCGAACGTTCCGATCCGCGGTTCGTCTACCGCTTGTCGATCCGCACGCCGCAGCCCGATTTCCGCCTGGTCGCGGTGCCGCGTTGTCCGCCCAACAATCCCGAAATCGGCAAGGTGCAGCCAAACGTGTGGAACCCGGCGCCGCACCGCGGCGGGGCCGACCTGGTGGAGATCATCGCCCAGCGCCGCGACGGCTTCGATGGCGAAATCGTCGTGTCCGCCGCCGGGCTACCGGCCGGAGTGACCGCTCCGCCGATCACCATCGGCCCGGGCCAGGCGACCGGCACGCTCGTCCTCTCGGCTGCCGAAGACGCTCCCGACGCGACCGCCGGGGTGGGCACGCTGTCGATCACCGGCACGGCGAAAATCGGCGACGCGGAACTGCGGCGCACCGCTCGGCCGGCGACGATGGTTTCGGCCGGCATTCCCAACGTCGTCACTCCCCGATCGCGGGCGGCCCGCGATTTGGTGGTGGGCGTTGCGGGCGGGGACAAGTCCCCGTTGGCCGTCGCCGTGGCCGACACCGCCCGCTTGGAAATGGCTCGGCCCGGGCTAGTCAAGTTCACGGTCAACGTGATTCGCCGCGGCGACTTCAAAGGACCGGTCACGCTCGTGCCGTTGTCGGTGCCGCCGGCCGCCACGGCCAAGGATGCGGTCGTCGTCGAGCCCGACAAAACGTCGGCCGAGCTGGAAATGAAGCTGAATAAGAACACGCCGCTGGGCACCTACTCGTTTCTCGTCGTCGGCATTGCCGATGTGCCCGCAGCTCGTTTCGGAAAGGGGAGGGGAGGGAACGTCAAAATCGGCATCCCTTCGCCGCCGCTCGATATCGCCGTCACCGCCTCGCCGATTCGCCTGGCGGTCGATGTCCCGGCCGAGCCGGCTCCGCAAGGCTCGAAGGTCGAACTGGCCATTAAGCTCGAGCGGCTGTATGACTACAATGACCCGGTCCAAGTCCGGGTGAGCATTCCCGGCGAGCTGGAAGGAGTTCGGGCCGCGGTGATCAACATTCCGCGCGGCCAAAGCGAAGGCAAGCTGGCGATCACGCTCGCTGAGAACGCCACGTTGGGCGTGCATAAGCTCACGCTCAATGCCATCGCTCGGCTGGGCGGGCAAGAACTGCCCAACACGCGCGAGTTCCAACTCACCGTCGCCCCGGCTGCCCCCACTCCCGCACCGCAAAGCGAGACCCCATGAGCAAGATGTTGCGACCGCAGACGGCCCGCCCCCCGATCAATTACCGTGAGTTGTTCCTATTGGCGGCCGTGGTGGCGGCAGGCGTCGGCTGGTACTTCGAGCGCGAGCAAACGAACGATTTGAGCCGCCAGCTTTCCGAAGCCCGCCAGGAACAGGCGATTTACCACGGCCGTTTCGACAGCATGCTCCAGGCGGAGGAGAGCCTGCGGCGCGATCCCAGTCAGAAAGAAGCTCGGCTGATCATTACCGAATTCGGCAAGACACCGACCGACCCTCGCCTCCGCTGGACGCTCGATCTGCACGTCCTCGACGACAAAGAGCTCGCCCTGCCGGA
Organism: Pirellulales bacterium; assembly: GCA_035503215.1. Lineage (GTDB taxonomy): Bacteria > Planctomycetota > Planctomycetia > Pirellulales > PALSA-1355 > DATJTR01. The sequence continues at coordinate 4,198 of DATJTR010000564.1, read as the reverse complement.
AGGGGGAAGTCCCGCCGCCGAGAAAGCGGCCGCTTCGGCCAGCGTAAAACTCGCCACGCCGGCGCAAGGCCCGGCGCCGCCACCGGCCGCCGCAGCGGGCGAAAGCAAAACCGCTCCCCAAACGCCCGCCGCCGAAAAACCGGCCGCGGACAAACCCGCCGCCGAGCCGGCCGACGCGAGCAAATAGTTGCGGCCAACAGCTCCCCGCGGGCACCGGCCCAGCTTCATGCGCGGCGACGAGCACTGCTATTTGGTCTGGTCCTTGCCCAAGAAGCCGTGGACTTGCAGCCAGTCGGCACACGCCGCCGGCCAGTTTTTCATCCCCGGCACGTCCGGCCCCAGCCCCTTGCCGTGCGGGCCCTTCTCATAGACGTGCATCTCAACCGGCACCTTGGCTTTGTGCAGGGCGCTGTAGAAGGCCAGGCTGTTTTCCGGCGGCACGCCCGTGTCTTCGGTCGTGTGGACCAAAAACGTGGGGGGCGTTTCGGCATTCACCTGCGTTTCGTTCGACAGGCTTTCGACCAGTTTCGGATCGGGATTGTCCCCCAGCAGATTCTTCTTCGAGCCGCCGTGCGTGTAAGGCGCGGTGAGCGAAATCACCGGATAGACCAGAATCGCGAAATCGGGCCGGCAGCTCACTTTATCGATCGGGTCGGCCGCGTCCGGCTTGCCGCGGTCCCAATGCGTGGCCAGCGTCGATGCCAAATGCCCTCCGGCCGAAAAACCCAAAACTCCGATCTGATCCGTTTTCAGTTTGAACTCGTCGGCCCGGGCTCGCACGGTGCGCATCGCATGCTGGGCGTCGTCGAGGGGAGCCGGATGTTCGTAGCCTTTGCCCTTGTGCCGATATTCCAGCACGAACGCCGCCACGCCCAGCGAATTCAGCCAGCGGGCCACGTCGACCCCTTCGTGCCCCAAGGCCAGGCCGCCATAGCCGCCGCCGGGACAGATCACCACCCCGGTCCCCACGGCCTTGTCGGCCGGCGGCAGCCACACGTTCAACGTCGGCTTGTCGTTCGGAGTGTCTCCCTTCGCCCCCGGCGCGCCTTTGGGCCAGAGCAGTTCGACTTTTGGCCCATCGGCCGGGGCAATGCCGGCGGCCAAACAGATCGAAGCCACCAACAAACCAATTTTTCCGCCGCGGCGCGCGCAGCGGTTCATCTCTTGAAATCGCACGGTTGAAATACCTCAGCGAAAGAATGCGTTAAAAGAAGCGAGCGAGCCGGATCAACGAAGATCAACGAGCGTCAGTTCTTCACCGTCAGCAGTTTGTCTTCGGGGAACGTTGTCAGCTTCAATCCCTTGAAGTGAACTTCTTGCGGCTCCTTGTTCGAGTGCAATTGCAAGCCGATTGGCCCCTCGGTCAGTTCCTTCCGCTCGGGATCGACCCAATCGGCCACCAGCGTGCCGTTGGCCACTAGGCGGATGCGATTGCCCTGCGCCAGAATCTCCAGATCGTTCCAGTCGTGCTGCTTGCCCACCTTCTTGGCCGGGCCGCCATCGACGGGCAGGCCGTTGCGGCCGTAGAGATCGAAAAAACCCCAGCCCGACGGAAACATCACCAGCGTGCCGGCGTAGGTGAACGGGTCTCCTTTGTCCGGCGCCACGCGGCCCCACAGGGCGATGCCCGAGTGCATTTCCGACGTGACCAGTTTCACCGTGGCCAGCAGGCGAAAATCGTTGAACTTGCGATCGGTGGCCAAATAGGTGCTCACCGGCACCGGGTCGGTGTTCTTGCCGACGATCACGCCGTCGACGACCGACCAATACTTCGGATTGCCGGTCCAGCCGGTCAGGTCCTTGCCGTTGAACAGGTCGATCGTTTCGCTCGTCCCCTTGGCCGGCGGAACGATTGGCGTATCGACGGCTTCGGAGCGGCCGGCTGCGGCGATCACCGCGGCCAAGGCAATCAGTGACGAACGGATCCACGCGCGATTTCGATCGGCCTGGGGCATGCCTGGGACTCCTTCGCTTGAGAGAAGAGTTTGGTTCTGGGGGGGACATCGGTCAGGCCGGCCGGCGGTACGGCCAGCGTCGCGGCCAATGCAGCCACAATCGTAATTGTGTACCCAGGCGGTCGCAAGCAGTTGGGCCGCCCGATCGAGCGGCACCCCCCGCCACGGCGACGCGCCGGTTTCCGTCCCCAGTCACCGTCCCGAATATGCGGCTAATTGCAGTGACCGGCCATCTCGCGCTCCCGCACCTTTAGGCCCGCTGGGGCGAATCGTATAATGCGGGCCTTGCCGCCGGGCTCGTTTTTCGACCAAAACCACCAGGAGATCGCCACCGATGGTACTCACGCCGAGCACGATGTTGCCGCTGGGGACGAAGGCCCCCCCGTTTTCGCTCGTTTCGGTCGATGGCCGGACGGTCTCGTTGGCCGATTTTGCCGGTGCCAAGGCCCTGCTGGTCGTCTTCATGTGCAACCATTGCCCCTACGTGAAACACGTCGCGCCTGGCTTGGCCGACCTGGCCCGCGAGTATCAAGCCAAAGGCGTGGCGGTCGTTGGCATCAACTCGAACGACACCGCCACCCATCCGGCCGATTCGCCCGAGCAAATGGTGCTGGAGGCCGAAAACCGCGGCTACACGTTCCCCTACTTGTTCGACGAGACGCAAGAAGTGGCCAAGGCCTACCGCGCCGCCTGCACCCCCGACTTTTACGTCTTCGACCGCGATCAAAAGTTGGTCTATCGCGGGCAGATGGACGCGAGCCGCCCCGGCAATGGACAGCCCGTGACCGGCGCCGACCTGCGGGCCGCCCTCGACTCGGTGCTGGCCGGCCGCCCGGTGACGTCCGACCAGCGCCCCAGCATCGGCTGCAACATCAAGTGGAAGGCGGGTCGCGAACCAGCCTATTTCTAAGCGCCGTTTCAAAACCGCTGGGGACTGTCCCGAGTTTGCGTAGTCCTCGCAGCAAATTGCGACTGTTCCCTTCTCCTCGCAGGTTTTGAAGCGGCTCCGACGAGAAGGCGATCGCCTCGATCTTTTACCGCAAGGAACGCGATTCGTGCCGTTCAACAAACGCATCCTGGTGACCGGTGGGGCCGGCTTTCTCGGCTCGCACTTGTGCGAGCGGCTGGTCGACCAGGGACACGACGTCATCTGTCTCGACAATTTCTTCACCAGCCAGAAAACCAACGTTTCCCATCTGCTCGGCCGGCCGAACTTCGAGCTGGTTCGCCACGACGTCGTGCATCCCATCTGGTTGGAAGTCGACGAGATCTATAACCTGGCCTGTCCCGCCGCCCCGGGGCATTACCAGTTCAATCCCATCAAAACGGTGAAAACGTCGGTGATGGGGGCGATCAACATGCTCGGCATGGCCCACCGCTGCCGGGCAAAAATCCTGCAAGCCTCGACCAGCGAGGTGTATGGCGATCCCGAAGTCCATCCCCAGCCCGAGTCGTACCGCGGCGCCGTCAATCCGATCGGCCCTCGCGCCTGCTACGACGAAGGCAAGCGCGTGGCCGAGACGCTGTTCATGGACTATCGCCGGCGGAACAAGGTGAACATTCGCCTGGTGCGGATCTTCAACACCTACGGCCCCCGCATGCATCCGTTCGACGGCCGCGTGATCTCGAACTTCATCCGCCAGGCGCTGCTGGGGCAGGACATCACGATCTTCGGCCACGGCGATCAAACCCGCTCGTTCTGCTATCGCGACGACCTGGTCGAAGGAATGCTGCGCATGATGGCCGCTCCCGACGATTTCGTCGGCCCGGTGAATCTCGGCAATCCGCAGGAGTTCACGATTTTGGAGCTGGCCGAACGCGTTCTGGAAATGACTCGTTCGACGTCGAACCTGGTCTTTCATCCCTTGCCGATCGACGATCCGACGCGGCGCTGTCCCGACATCACGCTGGCCAAAAAACATCTCAATTGGCATCCGACGGTCGATCTGGCGACCGGCCTCGAATCCACGATCGCCTGGTTCCGCTCGATCGACATGGAGCATTACCGCCCGCCGACGCCGAATTTTTAGGAATTGCGAAAGCGTTGTTCATTGCCGGAACAACGCAGCCGGCTCGGCCGAATCGTCTCACGCGCGGCAACCGTTTCGCCCTCTTCGCTAGGTGTACTGCCTTTGTACGCGCGCACGATTCGGCTCTACCGGCACGGCGATTACGTGGCGATCGCCACGATCTTTGCCCGTGCCATCCACGAAATCGCCTGCGAAGTCTATTCCCCCGAGCAA
>DATJTR010000563.1:0-2619 GCA_035503215.1 Pirellulales bacterium | reverse complement strand
CGGTGCGCACCAACAGCGTCGTGGCCCCCACGCGTTGGCCCAGCTCGATGTCACTGGCTTTATCGCCCACAAGCCAGGACCGGCGCGGATCGAACTGCAGTTCGCGGGCCGCCTGTTCGACCAGGCCGACATCCGGCTTGCGGCAGCGGCAGCGATCATTCGGCCCATGCGGACAGGCGTAGATCCCCTCGAGCTCGAGCCCTTCGGCGGCCAGCAGCTCGACCAGACGATTGTGAACGGCCACAAGCTGTTCGGGCCGGATCAGCCCTCGGGCCACGCCCGACTGGTTGGTGACAACGACCAGCCCCAGCCCCAAGACCGACAGCCGCTTGAGAGCGGCGACGGCGCCCGGGATGAATTCCAGCTCGCGCGGATCCGAGAGATAATCGCGATCGATGTTGATCGTGCCGTCGCGATCCAAAAGGACATATCGCCGCATCGTGTCTTTCGGCCACTTGGATGGTTATAGTTGAGGGGCCCCGGTGGGCCAAGGCGATTGTAGCAGCCGCGGGAACCCAGGGTGCAAGTTGGACTTTGCGCGCTAGCGTCAGGGGGGTTAAGACGATGGTGGCAAAGTTTCGTCGGCTTCGGTGCCGGCATTTGGATTTTGGGAAAGGGAGGGAGCCAGGGATGGCAATCGACGAAGAATTACGGCGGCGGCTGGTGGAATGCGTCCGGGATTATCGGGCGGAACGGGGCGGAAAAGTCTCGGTGAGCGACTTGCGCTTCGAGCAGATCGAGGATGAAGCGTGTGCTCTGGGCGACGCGTTGGCGGCGGGTCTGATCGCCGAGGTGCTTTCGGAACAAGCTGCCGCGCCGTCGGCCAGTGCCTGCTGCCCTCGCTGTCGTCGGCCCACCTCGGTCGCGAACGAGCCCGAGCCGCGGCGGGTGCAAACACGTCGCGGCGAAGTGGGCTGGCAGGAGCCGAAATATTACTGCCGTCGCTGCCGGCAGGCTTTTTTTCCCTCAGTCCCGCACGCTGGGCATTGAACCGGATGACACGCTCAGTCCCGGCGTGCTCAAGAAGGTGGTCTATGCCGGGGCCACGGCTGCGAGTTTCCAGCAGGCAGAGCGTGACTTGCAGCAAGAGGCCGAAGTGACGGTCTCGGCGCAACGCATTATGCGCGCCACCAAACGGATCGGCTGCGAGCGTGTTGCCGAACGTCAAGCGGCCGTCGCCCAGTGGCGCGAGTTGCCGTTGCCGGCGCAGCAGCAGAGCCCGCACGCGCACGTGCCAACGCTGGCTGTCGTCCAGATAGACGGCGGCCGGATTCAGATTCGCGAGCGGAACCAGGCTGCGTCCGAAAAGGAGCCGGCGCGAGGCTTCTGGCGGGAAACCAAAGTCGCGACGCTCCTGCGGATGCATAGCGCGACATCGGCCACGGATCCTTGTCCGCAGTTGCCAGAATCGTTTGCGAACATTGCACGGATGGCGCAATTGAGCCGCGAAATCAAGGGTTTTTCGGCGGCTGCCAGCGAAACGATGGACGCTTCCGAAGAGGCCCAGGCGGCGCGGCCCGGGCGTCCCAAGATCTTAGCGCGCAATGTGGTGGCGATGCGCGGCGAGGCGTCGGCCTTCGGCGCGCAAGTCGCCACGACCGCTTGGGAGAGCGGCTTTGCCGCCGCGCCGCGCAAGGCGCTGGTGGCCGACGGCCAGGCCGCCAACTGGACGATCTGGCGCGACTACTTCTCGCACTACACGCCGATCTTGGATTTCGTGCACGCCGTCTGCTACGTGTTCAATGCGGCCGCCGCAGGCCGTCCCTTAGACGAAGTGGCCAGCATCTATCGCCGCTGGGCTCAGTGGGTCTGGAGTGGCCAGGTGTCGCGGGTGATTGCCGAACTGCAAACCCGGCAGCAGGAACTTGGTCCGCCCAATGAAGACGATGCGGACACCCATCCGCGAGCCGTGGTGGCAGGCACGCTCCGCTATCTGCAAAACCAACAAGATCGCATGCAGTACGACGCCTATCGGCGGCAAGGCTTACCGATTACGTCGGCCTACATCGAGTCCACCATCAAGCAGATCAATCGCCGCGTCAAAGGCAGCGAAAAGTTCTGGTCCGAATTCGGTGCCGAGGCCTTACTCCAACTTGCCGCCGACCACCTCAGCGACCGTGCTCCCTTGGACCGCTTCTGGCGCGAGCGTCCCAACCATCACACCGGCTTTCGCCGCTACCGCTGAACAACCGGCCACTCAATGTCCAACTTGCACCCGGGAACCCAGAACTAAGCAGGAGTCCACTTCCATGATTGATCGCCGCCTTGCAACCAAGGTCGCCGTACTTACGTTGGCCGTTGGCATGGGCGGATACTACGTTAGCGCGTGGGCCGAAGCGCCCGCGGCCAAATCGGCTCCGGATTTGGCGAAACTCAAATCCGGGCAATCGGCCGACATGTTCGATGGCAAAACCCTCACGGGTTGGAAGCCAAGCGATTTCGCCGGCCATGGCGAGGTGAAGGTCGAAGACGGCAAGATCATGATCGAAACCGGCACCGAGCTGACCGGAATCACGTGGACCGGCAGCCTGCCCAAAGACGAATACGAGATCACGCTGGAAGCCATGCGCACCGAGGGGCACGACTTTTTTTGCGGAATGACGTTTCCCGTGGGCAAAT
>DATJTR010000562.1:0-3215 GCA_035503215.1 Pirellulales bacterium | reverse complement strand
AAGCAGGGCGAGCACCACAATGCAAGTTAGACCCATCCAAGTTTTATTGGTCGAGGATGAATCGCCCGACGTCGAGTTCGCGAAGCGCGCGCTGGCCAAGGCGGCTGAACCTGGGTTCCAGCTTTCTCACTGCGATCGACTCTCCTCGGCCGCCGAGCATTTGCGCTCCGGACGTTTCGACGTGTTGCTTCTCGATTTGGGTTTGCCCGAATGTTGCGACCTGGAGGCCCTTGCCGAGTTGCGGAAGGTGAATCGTGAGATTCCGATCGTCGTGCTGACCGGATTGCGCAACGAGCGCATCGCCCTGGCGGCCCTGGAGCAAGGCGCCCAAGACTACCTGGTCAAGGGATCGCTGACGGCTGACACGCTCGCCCGCTCGATCCACTTCGCCATTCAGCGGCAGCAGTTGCTGGCGGTCACGATCGACCGTGAACTGTCGCTCCACGCCCGGGCACGCCTGGCCGCGATCGTCGAAGACTCGGACGATGCCATCATTGGCGAAACGCTCGACGGCGAAATCACCGACTGGAATCAAGGCGCCGAGAAGATGTATGGCTACGGGGCCGCGGAAGCGGTGGGCCGCAACGTGTCCTTCCTGTTTCCTCCCGCGGCGAATCGCCCCTTCGAGCAAGTTCGTGCCGCGGCGCGCCAGGGGCGGGCCTGCCGCAGTTTTGAGACCGAGTTCGTACACAGAGACGGGCGTTCGATCGAAATCTCGCTGTCGATCTCGCCCATCCGCGATCGGCTGGGGAAAATCATCGGCATCTCGAAGATCGGTCGCGACCTGCGCCACCACAAGCGAGTCGAGCAGGCCCTGCAGAACAGCCAGGAACGGCTGGAGATGGCCGTCCGCGGTTCCAACGACGGATTGGGCGATTGGTGCCTCGCGACCGGCGAAGCCTGCTGGTCGCCACGGATGCGCGAGATGCTGGGCTATGGCGGTGAGGTGGCCAATGAGTTCGAGGACAACTTCAGCGCCGTCACTTCACGCATGCATCCCGACGACCGGGAGCGAGTCGTCGCCGAAATCGCCCAAGGCATCGCCGCCCATGTCGCCGTCCGCACGGAGTTTCGTCTCCGCACCCGCTCGGGAGAGTATCGCTGGTTCCAGGGGCGGGGCCGGGCGGTCTACGATCCGCAGGGCCGCCCCTATCACTTCGCCGGCGCAATGACCGATATCACCGACCGCAAGAAGCTCGAGCTTGAGCTGGCCGAGCGCGATGAACAACTCCGCCAATCCCACAAGCTCGAAGCGGTTGGCTCGCTGGCCGGCGGGATCGCCCACGAGTTCAACAATCTGCTCCAGGCGATTTGCGGTTACACACGTTACGCGATGAACGGACTCGACGAAGCGGAGCAGCGTTGTCAGGACCTCCAGCAAGTGCTCAAGGCGGCCGACCGCGCCGCCAGCCTGACCCGCGAGCTGCTCGGCTTCAGCCGCCGACAAATGCTCGAACGTGGCAGCATCGATCCCGGCGAGCTGGTCGACGACCTGGTTCGCATGCTCCGTCCTTTGATCGGGGAGCAGATCGACCTGCAAGTCGTGCTGGCCCCCGACGTCGGCCTGCTGCACGGCGACCGTGGCCTGCTCCAGCAGATGCTGCTCAATCTGTGCATCAACGCCCGCGATGCCATGCCCGACGGCGGTCCCTTGGTGCTGAAGACCCAGCGAGCCGTGCTTTCCGAGCATTATTGTGCGCTGCACCCGATGTGCAAGCCGGGAACCTATGTCCTGTTCTCGGTCAGCGACGCCGGCTGCGGCATCCCCCCCGAAATCCGCCAGCGCATCTTCGAGCCCTTTTTCACCACCAAGGAGGTCGGCAAGGGGACCGGTCTGGGCCTGGCCATGGTTTACGGCTGCGTGGAGCAGCACGGCGGCTTGATCAACGTCTACAGCGAGCCGAACCTGGGCACGACCTTCAGGGTTTACCTGCCGCTGGGCGAAGCCGTCGAGCCCGAAGCGGGTGCGACCGTCGTCCGCGCCGTCGCGGGTGGAAGCGAAACGATCCTCGTGGCCGAAGACGAGCCGATCGTTCGCGATCTGACCGTGCGCATTCTCAAGGATGCGGGCTACCGTGTGCTGGCCGCGGCCGACGGGGCCGAGGCGGTCGAGTTGCTCGAAGCCCACGCCGACGAAATCTCGTTGGTCCTGCTCGATGCCGTCATGCCCAAGCTCACCGGCCATCAGGCCTACGACCGCATCAAGTTCAAGAATCCGCATTTGCCGGTCGTCTTTTGCAGCGGCTACGACCCGGAGATGGGGCAGGTCAAGCTGCTGCTCCAAGAAGGGGTGCGCATGGTGCAGAAACCGTTCGATCCCGACCAGCTTTTGACCATCCTGCGCGAAGTGCTCGACGCCCGCGTTCCCTCGGAGGCTTCGGCATGCGCGGTCTAAGTCCTGCGGTTGTCGCCAACCCCGTCGCGCGGCAGGGCGGCTATCGCGCGGCGCTCGTCGCGGCGCTTTGGCTGGCGCTGGTTGTTGCCGGCATCCTGCTACTCGAACGTCATGCGGCGACTCCGGGCCCGCTCACCGCTGTTTCGCCGCACTGGCCGGCGGCCAGTGCGCTCGAGCTCGACCAAAACGGGGCGACGTTAGTGCTGTTCCTCCACCCGCGCTGCCCCTGCTCACGCGCCACCTTGGCTCAATTGGCCGCCATCCAAGCGACCCGCCCGCGGTTGACCGCCTACGTCGTGTTCGTCGTGCCGGAGAGCCAAGACCCCGCTTGGGCCGAGGGCGAGCTTTGGAACCTGGCCCAAGCCATTCCTGGCGTCCAAACCGTGGTTGACTGGAAGGCGGTCGAGACGCGCCGCTTCGCTGCCCGCACCTCGGGCATGGCTCTGCTTTTCGACCGCCGGGGGACGTGTCTATTTTCCGGTGGAATCACCTCCGCCCGCGGCCATGCCGGCGACAATTTGGGCCAACAAGCCATCCTCACCTGGCTGTCGGGCCAGAGCGCCAACACTCGCCGGGCGCCGACCTACGGCTGCCCGCTTTTCTCCGACGAGACCCCCTCCGCACCCCAAGGAATTCTGTGATGCGATCGATGAGTCCGCTGCACTCCGACCGGCCGGCACTGCAAGAAAGCGCCGCACGCCTCGTGCAGACGCAGTTGACGGCCCTCGCCCGCCGCACCGACCGCATGTTTGCCGTGCTGATGGGCATCCAGTGGATAGCGGCCCTCGGGCTCGCATGGTGGCTGTCGCCTCGGACTTGG
>DATJTR010000561.1:0-4823 GCA_035503215.1 Pirellulales bacterium | reverse complement strand
ATCCGGTCGCCGTTAAACGGCTGCCATTTTTCCCCCTCGGCGGTTCTCGGATCGATCGACATGGGAAAGCGGCAATTCGGGCAGGTGCCGCGCACCAGGTCGCTCGAGCTAATCAAGTCCTTGAGCCTCTGCTGCTCCCTGTCCGTCAGCCGCGGGTTCCTCAGCTCGTCGGTCCAGCGTTGCACATCCCGTTGCACCTCGTCGTCGACTTCGCTGCTGGCGCCGACCCGATAGGGCAGGTTGCACTCTGGACAGATCAGGTCTTTATGCCGCCCTTGCAGCGTCGGGGCCATCGAGCCGGTCGGAATCACGAACGCTTCGGCCTCGAACGTGCGAAATAAAAACGCCAGTACGAACGCTACGATCACCGATTCAATGGTCTCGCGAATCGTCCGCTGGGCGCCGTCGCCACGAACCGGCCGGTTCCTTTTCGGGGGGTCGGGAACCTTGGGGGTGGGAGAACGTTCGGTGATCGACGGCTTGCTCGACATGGGTGCCTACGCTACCCCTCTGAGTCTACGAAAAAATCGGTCCGCGCAACGTGTGGCAGGCCGCTTGAATGCCCCGTTGTTCGCCCGCGCTGGTACCGGCCCTATCGGGCGACAAAGCGCCCAAGGGAGCCCTCCTGTCGCGTGGCCGACGGGCCGAAATACGCCTTCCCATAGTATAGGGGCTGGCGAATATAGCGTATCGAAACTTCGCGGCGGAAGGCGGAAATCGCAAATATCCGAGAAATAGGTCAATTGGGCGGGCTGGGGTTGTCGGGCTCCTTGGCCGAACCGGTTACCGCCCGCTCAAAACGCTTCCTATCAACGCATCGCGAGTCACGTGCACCGTCCCTGGCCAGGTCCGGCTGTCTTCCGAAACCGCCGTGTTGTCGCCGAGCAGCCAGTATTCATTTGCGTCGAGCTGCCGCGCCTCCAGCTCTGCCTTACCGGGCGGAGGCAGGTAGTAAATATCGCGCGAAAGCATCCAATCGCTGACGACCAGTCGCATATCCGCCACCCCGATCGCCACGGGCTCTGCCGTTGGCCGGCGCGGACCGCAATCTTGGGGATCGTAGCGATAGTCAACGACCGGCTCTCCCGCAACCCGCAGTTGCAACCGGCAATCGGCCAGGGCCGAAGCGACCGCGCACCCGAGTCCGAAATCGAGCGAACTGGGGAGTACGAAGCTTGCCAAGACGTTCTCTCCGTCTCGCACGTCGCCCTGCCGGGTGGCCAAATCCGTCCGCACCACGAACTGTTTGCGGCCGTCGTCCATCCGCAGAAAGGCCTTTCCGCGGCCGGCGGTTTTCAGCTTGCATGCCAAGACGACGTCGGGAACGCTCAGCAGTTCGCGAGATTCACTTTGGTTGTACGCCAAATCATCTACAATCGGGCCGGTCCGCCGGACAACTGCGGCTCCCTGCCGCCAGATTTGCTCGTGATGGTACGTGAGCCAGTCGATCCGCTCGGACGGATCGATCGGCAGCGATGCATCATGGGACTTGCCATCCGACTCGGCGTTGAAACTGCCGGCCGGCGAGGGTTCGTCGCGCGTGAGACAGTTCTTCTCAGCGTGCCAACCGCTATCGGCGCGGTCGGCCCTCCATCGGCTGGCTGTGCCTTGTGCTTGATAGTCGGCCGAGTCGACCAGGATCGACATGCTTTGCAAGACGTCCCAATCCTTGCGAAGAATCTTCCCGTTGACGTAGACGTCGCCGTCGGTCAACGAGATCCGTTCACCGGGAAGTCCGACGACTCGTTTGACGCACAGCCTGTCTGAATCTTCGGGCAGCGGACAGACAACCAGGCTCCAGCGCCGCGGTGCGCTGCGTGCGAAGGCGGTCCGATCGACCAGCAGTCGTTCCCCCGGCTTTACTTCGGCCGCGTCCAAGGCACACCAACTCCCACAGCTTGGGCACAGGGCGCGGGGCTCGGACGGCAGCGATTCCAGTCCGCAATCGAACGGTCGGCCGCAGGCCCGGCAGACGACGTGATAATGCTCGCCGACGAGGTTCGGCGCCATCGACCCGCCCGCCACGACCACCGGCGCGACCACGCCCATTACCAGCCAGGTTTGGGCGACGAGCGCCAGGATCGCGACGCCGATCAGAATTCGCAGCGCCATCCGCATGGGCATGCTTTCAATCGCCGCGGCCGATCGCCAGCGGGGAGATAGTTTGCCGCGCCGTGAAGGGGACTATTTGTTTTCCCCGCCGGTCTCGAGCACCGCCAAAAAGGCTTTCTGCGGAATGTCGACCGAGCCGATCGACTTCATGCGCTTCTTTCCTTCGCGCTGCTTGGCCCACAATTTGCGCTTGCGGGTGATGTCGCCGCCGTAGCATTTGGCCGTCACGTTCTTGCGCATGGCCGAGATGGTTTCGCGGGCGACGATGCGGCTGCCGATGGCGGCCTGCAGGGCGATTTCGAACATGTGGCGATCGATTTCCGTCCGTAGCTTTTTCACGACCGCCCGGCCGCGCCGTTCGGAGTCGCGGCGGTCGCAGATGATGCTCAGCGCGTCGACCCGGTTGCCGCCGACCAGAATGTCGAGCCGGACCAGATCGGCCGGGAAATAGCCGATCACTTCATAATCCATCGTGCCATAGCCGCGGGTAACGCTCTTCAGCTTGTCGTGCATGTCATAAATCACCTCGGCCAGCGGCAGGTTGAAGGTGAGCATGGCCCGGCTGGGCGACAGATACTCGGTGCGGACGTACACGCCGCGGCGGTCGGTGCACAATTGCATCACCGGCCCGATCGACTCGGTCGGCAGCACGAAATTGACCTTCACGATCGGCTGGCGGAATTCTTCGATCTCGCCCAGATCCGGCACGCGGGTCGGATTGTGGATCTGCAGCGTTTCGCCATTCCGCGTGAGAATTTCGTACGTGACGTTCGGCGCGGTTTGCACCAGGTCCAGATTCGACTCTTGTTCCAACCGCTGCTGGATGATTTCCATGTGCAACAGGCCGAGAAACCCGCAGCGGAAACCAAAGCCGAGAGCATCGCTCGTCTCGGGTTCGAACTCGAAGCTGGGGTCGTTGACGCTGAGCTTGGTGAGCGCGTCGCGTAGCTCTTCGAAATCCTGCCCATCCGACGGATAGAGCCCGCAGTACACCATCCGCTGAGGCACGCGGTAGCCGGGCAGCGGGCTGGCGGCGCCGTCCCCCGGCACGCTCACCGTGTCCCCCACATGCACCTGCCCAAGCGACTTGATGTTGCAAATCAGGTAACCGACCTGGCCGGCCGAAAGCTGGCTGCACGCCAGCCGCTGCGGCACGAACTGCCCCAGTTCGAGCACCTCGTGCGTCGTACCGGCCTTGAGGAACTTGATCTTTTGCCCTTTGCGGACGGTGCCGTCCATGACGCGCACATAGGTGATGGCGCCGCGGAATTCGTCGTAATGCGAATCGAACACCATCGCCTGCAGCGGCGCTTCGGGGTCGCCTTTGGGGGGTGGAATCCGCTCGACGATCGCCGCCAGCAGCGCTTCGACCCCGACTCCGGTCTTGCCGCTGCAGGGCAGCACTTCGTCCGGATCGATCCCCAGCACCGATTCCATCTCGGCTTTGACCTCGTCGGGCCGGGCGTGTTTCAAATCGACCTTATTCAGCACCGGCACGATCGTCAGGTTGTGTTCCATCGTGGCATAGGCGTTGGCCACGGTCTGGGCTTCCACGCCTTGGAAGGCGTCGACCAAGAGCAGTGCTCCCTCGCAACATGCCAGGCTGCGCGACACTTCGTACTGAAAATCGACGTGTCCCGGCGTGTCGATCAGGTTCAGCTCGTACTGCTGGCCGTTGTGCTCGTAGTGCATCGCCACGGCGCGGGCTTTGATGGTGATTCCCCGCTGCCGCTCCAGTTCCATGTCGTCGAGCAACTGCTCGCGCAGCTCGCGCTTCTCGACCGTGCCGGTCTTTTCCAACAACCGATCGGCCAACGTGCTCTTGCCGTGGTCGATGTGGGCGACGATCGAAAAATTGCGAATGTGTTGGCAGTCAGGCATGGTTGTTCTAGCGCAGTGACAAGTCTTATTCTGGCGGCACCCCGTCGACGGCGTCCTTGCAGTTGGCCGCCCCTCTCAGGGCTTTGGCCGCGACTCCACACGGCCGCCGGCCGCGGTGCCGAACGCCCGCCGTGCCAACCCCGCGGCACCAATAAAGCCCGCGTCCGGCCCGAGCGAAGCAAAGTCAATCGTGGTCCGCTGGGCCAAGGCAGGCAAGGCACGCTCGCGCACCACGGCGCGGATTCGATCCAAAAATCGCTTTCCCAAGGGCGTGCCGCCGCCGCCAAACGTCATCGCTCCTCCGATGATCACGCAGGCTGGATCGACCGAGTGCATGGCGTTCACGATGCCAATCGCCAGGTAATCGGCCGTTTCCATGACGATTTGCACGGAGAGTGGATCGCCCAATTCCGCCTCGTCGGCCACCACCCGCGGCGTTAACGGCTCCCCCTGGGCACAACGTTCCTCGAGCGTCGAAGGGCTGCCGCCGGCCAAAAGGTCGCGCGCCCGGGCGACCACCGCCAGCGCCCCGACATAGGCCTCCAAATGCCCGCGCTGACCGCAGCCGCACGGTCGGGCCGACGAGCCGCAGTCGATCGTGACGTGCCCCAATTCGCCGGCGTTGCCGTGACTTCCTTCGAGGGGAGCACCGTCGATGATGATTGCTCCTCCCACGCCCGTTCCCAGCGTGAGCAGAACCATGCTCGACCGATCGCGTCCACTGCCGACCCAAAACTCGCCATACCCCGCCGCCGTGGCGTCATTGGTATACAGCACCGGCAAACCACAGGCACGGCTGACTTCGTCCCGGATCGGAAAATTCTCCCATC
>DATJTR010000560.1:0-5629 GCA_035503215.1 Pirellulales bacterium | reverse complement strand
AAAGCCGAACAGACGCTCGTGCTGATTTGCGCGGGAACCGATGGCAAAATCCTCTGGCAACGCGAGATTTCCGACAACAATCGCGACGTTCGCGGCGACGAAGGCAACTACGCTTCGCCCTCGCCTTCGACCGACGGCAAGGAGATCTTCCGTTGCGGGGGTTTGAATCCGCCGGGCAATTACAACCCGACGCTCCGCTTCGTGGCCTCTCCGGCGGCGGTGCCGGGATTGATCGTCGTCCCGTCGGCGAAGAATGGCCCAGTGCTGGCGATCGATCCGGCGGCCCAGGGGGACATTAGCGACACGAAGAAATGGCACTTTTGGAGCCGGGAGCACAACACGCCCGACGTGCCGTCGCCGCTGATTTACGACGGGCTGGTATATCTGTGCCGCGAGGATGGCACGGTGCTCTGCCTGGATGCCAAGACCGGCGAGGAACAATATAAGGAGCGGGTGCATTCCGATCGGCACCGCGCCAGCCCGGTCTACGCCGATGGCAAGGTATATCTCACCAGCCGCGACGGAACGGTGAGCGTGATCAAGGCGGGCCGGAAATTCGAGGTGCTGGCGAAGAACAATTTGTTGGAGCCGATGTCGTCTTCGCCGGCGATTTCTGGCGGCCGGATCTATCTGCGGACGTTCGAGACCCTGTACGCGATCGGCAAGCAATAACCCTGCCGGCGAGCAATTGTTAGCCGCTGATTTGCCCGTCGGCGGCCGCCGGTTCGCGGCTTCCTGCCTGGGTTACCTGCTCTGGGCCACTCGGCCCGAGCCCGCTATAATCGAGTGCTGCCAGCCTACTGCCGCTGCCAGCGATCGATCGCCGCTCAGGGAGGGGGGCCGCCGAAACCGCGGCCCGATGGTCTTCGCGGCGGATCGCCTGCCGAGAGACGGATCTTTCGTTCCCGCCGGGCCGCTAGTCAGTGCCATCGGGAGTCCGCGTGGACGCGGAGTATCCCGGGTCCGGCCCAGTTCCTCCAACGAGAAGTGTGTATACGGCCATGAGTTCGCGTCGCACCGACATTCGTAACGTTGCCATCATCGCTCACGTTGACCACGGCAAGACGACCCTGGTCGATTGCCTACTGCGCCAAAGCGGCGAATACCGCGAAAGCCAGTTGCAAGGGGAGCGGATTCTCGATTCGAACGATCTGGAGCGGGAGCGCGGGATCACGATCCTGGCCAAGAACATTGCCCTGGTTTACCAGGGGGTGAAGATCAACTTGATCGACACCCCGGGGCACGCCGATTTCGGCGGCGAGGTGGAACGCGTGCTGCGGATGGCGGACGGAGCGCTGGTGCTGGTCGACGCGGCCGAGGGGCCGATGCCGCAAACCCGTTTCGTGCTCTCCAAGGCATTCGAATTCGGCCTGCAGCCGCTGGTGGTGATCAACAAGATCGACCGGCCCGACGCCCGCTGCCAGGAAGTGCTGCACGAAATTTTCGATCTGTTCATCGAGCTGGGTGCCGACGACGACCTGGCCGACTTTCCCTACATTTTTTCCAGCTCGCGGGAAGGCTTCGCCACCGCCGATCCGGAAGTGCGGACCGATTCGATGCAGCCGCTCTTGGATCTGTTGTTGGAGAAGATTCCGGGGCCGGTGATCGATGCGAACTCGCCTTTGCAAATGCTGGTGACGACGCTCGACTGGTCCGATTACGTCGGCCGCATCGCGGTCGGGCGGATTCACTCAGGCCACGTTGCCAAGGGAGACGATGTTGCCCTGATGCGCGAGCATGATAACGCGACCTTGTGTAAGGTCGCCTCGGTCCACGTGTTCGACAAGCTGGGGCGGGTGGAAGTGCCCGAAGCCACGGCCGGCGACATCGTGGCGGTGGTCGGGCTGGAGGACGTGGAGATCGGCGACACGGTGAGCGACGCCGAGGCCCGCCGGGCGCTGCCCCGGGTGGCGGTCGACGAGCCGACGCTGAACATGGTCTTCGCGGCCAACAATTCGCCGCTCGTCGGCCAGGAAGGAAAATACGTCACCAGCCGCCATCTCCGCGATCGGCTGTATCGCGAGCTGGAGCGAAACGTTGCCCTGCGGGTCGAGCCGATTACGGGCACCGATTCGTTTACCGTCTCGGGACGCGGGCTGTTGCATCTGGGCGTGCTGATCGAAACGATGCGCCGCGAGGGCTACGAGTTGTCGATCGGCAAGCCGCAGGTGATTTTGCACGACCGCAATGGCGTGACCGAAGAACCGTTCGAGACGCTGGTGATCGAAGTGCCGCACGACCGCCTGGGCGCCGTGATGGAAATGATCGGCGGCCGGCGGGGCAAAATGGTCGAAATGACCAGCCGGGGCGAGTTCGCCCACGTCACCTTTTCGATTCCGGCCCGCGGCCTGATCGGCCTGCGGACGCGGCTGCT
This sequence comes from Pirellulales bacterium, assembly GCA_035503215.1. Lineage (GTDB taxonomy): Bacteria > Planctomycetota > Planctomycetia > Pirellulales > PALSA-1355 > DATJTR01. The sequence goes on along the minus strand of DATJTR010000560.1, from coordinate 3,255 downwards.
CAACGCCACGCAGGGCATGGCGACGATGCACCACCGGTTTGAGACCTATCGTCCCTTGGACGGCGAGATTCCCGAACGGACCAATGGTGTGCTGGTCTCGATGGTGGCCGGCAAGGCCGTGGCCTTCGGGCTCGACGGACTGCAGGAGCGTGCCGAGTTGTTCGTGGCTCCGGGGGATGTGATTTACGAAGGAATGATCGTCGGCGAAAACAGCCGGCCCGAGGACATGGCGGTCAATCCGACCAAGGAAAAGAAGCTGACGAACATGCGGGCGACCGGCAGCGACCGCAACATTCTGCTCAAGCCTGCCCGCCAGCTCACGCTCGAAGCCGCTTTGGAATACATCGCCGAGGACGAGCTGGTCGAAGTCACTCCGACCAAGATCCGGCTGCGGAAGATCATTCTCAACGAGAACGATCGCCGCAAGGCGGCCCGTCGCCGGGCCTGAGCCGCGCGGCTGGATGGCGCGTTTCTTTGGCGTCATTAGCCGCGTTCGCCCGTCCGAACGTGCATCGCGCCCTCTGCTCGAAACCCCTCACTTTCGGGAAGTGTCCGGCGCGACTCTGTGATTTTTTTCACGTACCGGCACGGCTCGCCGCAGTCCGTTAGCGGCCATCTCGGCGCTTGGTCGCACTTGGCATCATCACGCTTGGGACCGCGTTCTTTCTTCTGCTGGCGGCGAGATTGACTCTCGTAGGGCAGGGGAGTAGCTTTGTGGTTAGTTAGGCCCACATCTTCTGGTTCGCAGCAACACGTCTTTGCCCATAGATCGGTCAACGGGCGCTCATGTCAGGGCGCCGGCACGGCGCATCGGTCGCCGCGAAGTGTGTTCGGAGTTGTCCGACACGCTTGACCGGAAACGATACGAACACAGAGAACGACCGCCGCGGCGTGGCCGGGGCGCGAGGTTTTTTTCGTGCGGCGACGCCCCAGCGCCGCGTTTCGTGGTTTCGTTTCGAAAGGATTGCGGCTATGACTCTTCATGACATCCTGCGCAACAAGGGATCGAACGTCTGTACCATCACGGCCGAAGCCTCGCTGACGGAAGTCGCGCAGGTTTTGGCTCGACACAACATCGGTTCGCTCGTCGTCTGCGAGCCCGCCGGCTCGAAGGGACAACGGCTTTTGGGCATCATCACCGAGCGCGACATGCTCAGGGCCTGGGCCAAGAGTCCGTCGGCACTGCAGGAATTCAAGGTGGCCGACATCATGGTACGCGACCTGGTGACGGTGCTTCCGAGCGATTCGGTCGAGGATGCGATGGGTCTGATGACCGAGCGGCGGATTCGGCACCTGCCGGTCGTCGAAGATGGCCAACTGATCGGTTTGATCTCGATCGGCGACGTGGTGAAAGCGCAGCACGACTCGCTGACGATGGAAAACCATTACCTGAAGAGCTACATCCACGGCTGAGCGGCCGGCGGATGAATCCTCGCGTCACCTAAAACGTGATACGCGCCAAGCGATAGACCACGGGGCATGGATTGCGCCCCGGGCGATCACGCGGCGCGTGGTGCCGGGAATCGGGCGGTCGGCGAAGTCCGCCTCGCGTTCACGCAAATGGCGCGTCTAATTGCTGATGCTGCGCCCCTGCACGGAATCGGGCGGCTTTTAGCAGACGGCATGCGGGAATTGCCGCGTCCACAATTGAAGCTCCGGCAGGGTGAATCGTATGCACCGTCAAATCCTGCTTCTTGCGCCGCTGCTTTGTTTCGTCTTGATGCGGCAGGGCGACGCGGCGGATCCATCCGCTGCGCAGGTCAAAATGAGCGCCGAGGAGCTGGCAAGGCTTGCCGAGCATAGGACGTTGAATGCCATCAAGGCGGCGTACGCCGTAACACAAAGCATGGAGGGATCATCACCCCGCGATCCGAACCTGAAAAGCGAACTCGCTGTGAGTGAATCAGTAAAATTTCTGATCGATCTGACGAGCGATCGGTTTCTTATCGAAGACCAGTCCCCGCCGCGGGCAGACCGAAAGGAGGTGGTGGCTAATCAGCAGGTCGTTGCCTGGGATTTAAAGACGTTTGTGAGTTATGGATCGCGCGCGGAAACCGCGCGGATCTTCAGCAAGCCGCCCAATGCCCGGCTTGCGCGGCTCGAGCCATTTCTCTACGCCTGCCTTCTTTATCCACCAAAACCGGACGGGGATGGAATCGAGGACGGCGCGCTGATTAGCTGGATTCGGGACGGATCGGTGCACGCGGAAATGGAAGAGGTCGATGGTCGCCGTTGCTGTGTCGTGGATCGGAATCGGGCGGACGGCCACCCGTTGGCCCGGGCGTGGCTGGACGTCGAGCGATCTCTGACGCCGGTGAAGTGGCAGAGGCTGGGAAACGCAACCGAGGTGGTTGGGGAGCATCATTCGAAAGATTTCGTGGAAGTCTCTGGCGATGGGCGGAGCATCTGGCTCCCCATGCACGTGGAGATCAAGATATTCCGGCCCAAGTACGTTATCACGCGTTCGATTTCCGTCGATCGCGATGCCACCAGCATCAATCCACCCATTTCCCAGAGCTCCTTTCAGCCCAAGTTCCCTGTAGGCACTCGTATCTATGATCCCGTTTCCAATACGAGGTACGTCGTCGGCGAGTAGGGCCAATCGCAGAGACCCACATCTTCAGCGAAGGCGAGACGAGTTGCACGACAGAGCGCCGACGCAGGGCAGGTAACCGGCAAGCGCAAGCCGCTACGCAGGCGGGCGCAGCCTTGGGCCCGCGGGTGGGAGAATCGGCCGGCGATTTGCGCAGCCAGGATCTTCGATCAGGCCGCTTTGCGCACGTTTTGCGGCACATCAAGCGCCCGCCGCAGCGTCGGGCTCATGCTAGCGGCCAAAACCTGCGGCTGCTCGCGCAAGCATTGCGTCACGCGATCCAATTGCTCGCGCGGAGTTTCCGAGAGATCGAGAAATAGGCAGTTCTGGCCTTTTAGCACGCACCAGCCCGTGCCGCGGCCGGCCAGCCACTCGGCGCGGACGTGGAAGCCGCTTCGCTCGGCCAGCTCGATCGCTTCTTCCAATAGCTCGACCGTGTGCATGGGGGGGTTCTCCAAACTGGCGCCGTGGGGAAATCTTTGCCGGCTTGCGTCCCACGGCGGGGCGGGATTATAGCCACGTGCCAGTGCAGCGGCGAAGGGCGATTCGTCGATAGGAGTTGGAGACCCCTCCAGTCCCTTGGCACATCACGCTTTAAGACGCGAGCCCCAGGCATTTCGGGCGCTCGCGGCAAAAGCGCGAAACAAGCAAAACGGCAGGCG
>DATJTR010000559.1:0-7184 GCA_035503215.1 Pirellulales bacterium | reverse complement strand
GCGATCCCGACACCGTCGACGTGCCGATTCCGGGTAACGACGATAGCATTCGTTCGATCGAATTGGTGGTGCAACAACTGGCCGATGCGGTGCTGGAGGGCAAGGCGACGGTCAGCAGCGGCGAGCAAGCCAAGGCGGCGATCTAGTCGGCGGTTCCGCCGGAGCAGCGTGGTGCGGCCTGCTGAAGGCGTCCGCGCGCGGCATGGCGAGAGCCGCGCCGGCCGACGGTGCGCTCATCAGAGACTGCGGCCCGCGACGCGGCGAACCGGCTGGACCGCGGCCGCACATCATCCACTCGAGCAAAACACAAGGCGAGGAGACGAACAACATGGCTGAAATTACCGCGGCGGCGGTGAAGGTGCTGCGCGAACGCACCGGCCTGCCGATGATGGAATGCAAAAAGGCGCTGCAAGAGACCGGTGGCGACGAAGATGCGGCGGTCGATTGGCTGCGCAAGCAGGGAATCAAAACCAAGGAGACCCGCTTGGGCCGCGAAACGTCGGCTGGCCGGATCGCGGTGTTTGCCGATTTTGCGGCCGGCAAGGCGGCCATGATCGAATTGAAGTGCGAGAGCGCACCGGTGGCGAGCAGTCCCGAATTTCGTGACTATGCCAACGACCTGGCGAAGCAATTGGCGATCGGTCCCGGCGCGAAAACGGCCGACGAGTTGCTTGCACAGCCGTCGCCGTCGAAGAAGGGGGCGACGCTGGGCGAAGTGAAAGACGACATGTTCAACCGGATTCGCGAAGTGTTCAACCTGACGCGGATCGAACGGATCAACGGCCCTTGCGGGGCTTACGCCCACCACGACGGCAGCAGCGGCGCGCTGGTCGAAGTGAGCGGCGGCAACGCCGAGGCGGCCAAGGAGATCGCCCTGCACATCACCGCGACCAAGCCGCAAGTCGTGTCCAAGGAGAATCTGCCCGCCGAGGAAGTGACGCGGGAGCGCGAGATACTGTCGGCCGCGGCCCGCCAGGAGGGCAAGCCTGAAAACATCATCGCTAAAATGATCGAAGGGCGGCTCAAGGTTTACTTCGCCGAGAAGGTGCTGCTCGAGCAGCCGTTCGTCAAGGACGACAAGCAGACCGTGGGCAAATTCGCCGAGCAGGCGAAGATGAAGGTGACCAAATTCGTGCGTTGGGAAGTGGCCAAGTAGACGGCCGGGCGCGGCAGGGTTTCGTCGACTCGCTCGAGTCCGAGCGGATCGTCCGGCCGTTTCGCCAGCCGAACGTCGCTTCGACGCCAGAAAGGAAAATATGGCCGAGGGAAACATCGCCTTTGGCATTGGCCGCTATCGACGCGTGGTGCTCAAGCTATCCGGTGAAAGCTTCACGGCGCCCGGGGAACGCGGCATCAGCATGGAAGAGGTCAATTCGATCTCCCAGCAAGTCGCCAAGGCCACCCAACGAGGCGTACAGATCGCCATCGTCATCGGCGGCGGGAACATCCTGCGAGGCGCCCGCTTCACGGCGAATAACACTTCCATCCAGGAGGCCACGGCCCATTACATGGGAATGCTGGCCACGGTGATCAACGGCCTGGCGCTGCAAGACAGCTTGGAGTCGGTCGGTGCGGAAACACGGCTGATGACCGCCATCCGCATGGAAGGGGTGGCCGAACCGTACATCCGCCGCCGGGCTCGCCGGCATCTGGAAAAGGGGCGGATCGTGATCATGGCGGCGGGCATCGGCAGCCCGTTCGTCACCACCGACACCGCGGCGGCCCAACGGGCGCTCGAATTGGAAGCCGACATCCTGCTCAAGGCCACGCGGGTCGATGGCGTGTACAGCGACGACCCTGAGAAGAATCCGCACGCCGTGCTGTACAGCGAATTGAGCTATCACGCCGTGCGTGAGCAAAACCTGCGCGTGATGGATCCGACGGCCATCGCCCAGTGCATGGAACATGAAATGCCGATTCTGGTGTTCAACTTCCGCAAGGAAGGCAATATCGAACGGGCGGTGAACGGCGATCGCATCGGCACGTTGATTTCGAGCCAGGTGGCCGTGACGAAGTGAATATCCGCCGGGCGGGCGAGCGCGCGATCGGGCGGCGTTCGCCGGGCTGGCATGTATTGCAAAGGCGGCCCGCCGTGCCGCGCTTGAGGCGAGAGTGACCCCATGACAGCCGACGAAATCCTGTTCGACACCGAAGAACGCATGGAAAAGGCGATTACCGTGCTGCGCCAGTCACTGGCTGGCATTCGCACGGGCCGGGCCAATCCTGGGCTGGTCGATTCGCTCCGCGTCGACGTGTATGGTTCGCCCACGCCGATCAAAGCCATTGCTTCGGTCGGCACGCAAGAAACGCAAATCGTAATCCGGCCGTTCGATCCTGGCACGCTCAAGGAAATCGAAAAAACGATTCAGTCGAGTGGTCTGGGCTTCAATCCGCAAAGCGACGGGCGGATCTTGCGGATCACGGTCCCTCCCCTGTCGACCGAAGTGCGGCGGAAGCTGGTCGCCCGAATCAAGGAACTGACCGAAGAGGCGAAGATCGCGGTTCGCAATGTCCGCCGCGACGGCAACAAAGCCACCGAGCAGAGCGAGAAGGACAAGACGCTCACCGAGGACGAGCGCGACCAACTGAAGGAAGAGATTCAGGAGCTGACCAAAAAATACGAAACCGCGGCGGTGGAATTGGCCGCGGCCAAAGAAAAGGAAGTCCTGGAAGACTGAGCCGCGACCGAAGCCGAACGGCTCGCTACTCTTCGTTTTCGCGCAGCTTGGCCAGCACCCCGTAGTCTTCCAGCGTGCTGGTGTCGCCGATCGTGGCCTTGCCGGCGGCAATGTCGCGCAGCAAGCGGCGCATGATCTTGCCGCTGCGGGTTTTGGGCAAGGCGCCGGTAAAACGGACGTCGTCGGGCTGCGCCAGGGCGCCAATTTCCTTGCGGACGTGCTGCTTCAGCTCCTTGCGCAGCGCCTCGTTCGGCTCGCCCCCTTTCAGCGTGACGAACACTGCCACCGCTTCTCCCTTGATGTCGTCGGGCCGGCCGACGGCCGCGGCCTCGGCCACTAGCGGATGGCTGACCAGCGCGCTTTCGATCTCGATCGTGCTCAACCGATGACCGGCCACGTTCAAGACGTCGTCGATCCGGCCCATGATCCAGTAATATCCGTCGGCGTCTTGGCGGGCGTTGTCGCCGGCCAGATAAACGTGGGGGACCTTGCTCCAGTATTGCTCGCGGTAACGCTCGTCGTCGCGCCAAATGCCACGCAGCATGCCGGGCCAGGGCCGGGTCATCACCAGCCAGCCGCCATGTCCTTGCGGGACCGGCTGGCCTTGGGAGTCGACGATCGCGGGCAGAATGCCCGGCAGCGGCTTGGTGCAACTGCCCGGCTTGGTCGGGATGGCCCCGGGGAGCGGCGACATCATGATTCCGCCGGTCTCGGTCTGCCACCAGGTGTCGACGATCGGACAGCGACCGCCGCCGATCTTGTGGTGATACCACATCCAGGCTTCGGGATTGATTCCCTCGCCAACCGTTCCCAGCAGCCGCAGACTCGACAGGTCACGCTTGTCGACCCACTGGTCACCCCATTTGATGAAAGACCGAATCGCGGTTGGCGCGGTGTAGAAGACCGTCACTTTGTATTTTTCGATGATTTCCCAAAACCGGCCCTCGTTCGGCGCGTTGGGGGCCCCTTCGTAAATCATCACGGTGGCGCCGGCGGTCAGCGGGCCGTAGACGACGTAGGTATGACCGGTGATCCAGCCGCAGTCGGCCGTGCACCAAAAAACGTCGTTCGCACGATGATCAAACACCCATTCGAATGTCTTTTTGGCCCACAGGTTGTAACCGGCGGTCGTGTGGCGAATGCCCTTGGGTTTGCCGGTCGATCCGCTGGTGTAGAGAATGAACAGCGTGTTTTCGCTGTCGAGGGGCTCGGCAGGGCAATCGGGCGAGGCGGCAGCCAGGGCTTCGTGCCACCATAGGTCGCGGCCGCTTTGCATCTCGACCGGCCCGCCCGTCCGGCGTAGCACGATGCACTTTTTCACGGTGGGGGATTTGGCCAGCGCTTCGTCAACGTTCTTCTTCAGCGGCAATTGCTGGCCGCGGCGCCAGCCATAGTCGGCGGTGATTTGCAGTTTGGCTTGGGCGTCGTTGTTGCGGTCGGCGATCGCTTCGCTGGAAAACCCGCCGAAAATGACCGAATGCACTGCGCCGATGCGGGCGCAGGCCAGCATGGCCACGATCAGCTCGGGCACCATCGGCAAATAGATCGATACGACGTCGCCGCGCGACACGCCTTGGGCTTTCAGCACGTTGGCAAACCGGCAAACTTCGTAGTGCAATTCGGCGTACGTCAATTGCCGCGTATCACCCGGCTCCCCCTCCCAGATGAGCGCAGGCTTGTTCTCCACGGCCGTGCCGAAATGCCGATCGAGGCAGTTAAACGTGGCGTTGGTCTTGCCGCCGACGAACCATTCGGCAAAGGGTTCGTTCCAGGCGAGCACCTTCTGCCAGGGCTGGAACCAGTGCAGTTCGTTCGCGGCGTGGGCCCAAAAGCCTTCCAGGTCGCCGGCCGCCTCTTGCCACATCTTCTCGTAGGCGGCGAGCGAAGGTATCCGGGCATGCCGGGCAAAATCGGCGGGAGGCGGGAACAGCCGCGATTCGTGCATGACCGTGTCCAACTGACCGCTCGCTTGATCTGACATCGCTGGAAAGTCCTCGCTTGCTACTGAATTACGATTTTCGGGATGGAGCGGTCGCCAGGACGATGTGCCGCTACTCGGCCGAGGAGGCGATTGTGGGCTTGTCTGGCCCATCCCCCAGCCCGCTAAAATAGTTGATAGGAAACCATCGGAACGGAAGACGTCTCGGTACCACGCCGCCGGGCGGAGCGATATTCTGCGCGCTCGGAAGACCGGATTTCGCTCCGTCCGCCTCGCGAACGTCCATCCAAAATAGGATGCCGCCGCCCGCGTGGCAACAACCCTGCCCTCTGGCCAGCTCGATGACGCATCAAGACCAACCACGGGACGATCGGCCAAGTGCCGCCGAGCCGGCGGGCACGGGGGTGCCGATTGACACCGAGGGCGGCAGCCCGGCGGATACGGAACCGCTGGCCGAACTCGGCGGGCTGGGCACGGCCGCGGCTAAAGCACGCGCGTTTCCACAGACCCCGGGGGTCTATTTGATGAAGGATTCGGCCGGCCGGGTGATCTATGTCGGCAAGGCGAAAAACCTGCGCGCTCGCGCGTCGAGCTATTTTCTCAAGGCGGCGGCCGAGGAGCGGCGGACGGCCGAGTTGGTGCGGGAAATCGCCGACATCGACTTCATCGTAGCGGAGAGTGAAGTCGACGCGCTCTTGGCCGAAGCCCGGCTGATCAAGGACGTGCAGCCGAAATTCAACCAGGACCTGAAGGACGACAAGACCTTTCCCTACCTGGAGATTTTCGTGCGGGAAGAGTTTCCCCGGGTCGAGTTCACGCGGGAACCGAGCGAACGCGGTACGAAGCTCTATGGGCCGTTCGCCAGCGCGGGTAGTTTGCGCGGTGCGATCCAGGTGCTGCAGAAGATTTTCAAGTTCCGAACTTGCAGCCTCGACATTTGCGAAGCGGAAGAAAAATGGCGCTGGTTCCGACCATGCCTGCTGGCGTCGATCGACCAGTGCACCGCTCCTTGCAACTTGCGCATCTCGAAGGAGGACTACCGCCGCGACATCCATCGCTTGCGGATGTTCTTGGAGGGCAAGAAACACGCGCTGCTCGATGAGATGAAAGCCGAGATGCGCGAAGCCGCGGCCGCCTTGCGGTTCGAGCAGGCGGCCCGGCTGCGCGACGAAATTCAGATGCTGGAAACACTCGACGAGCGGGGCGAATTGGAAACGCACGTGCAGCCCGAGGTTTTCTTCGTCGATCCGAAAAAAGGAATGACCGGTCTGCAAAAAGTGCTGAAGCTGAAACAGCCGCCGCGGACGATCGAAGGAGTCGACATCGCTCACCTGGCAGGCGGCGAAACGGTCGCCAGCCTGGTGCAGTTCATCGACGGCTTGCCTTTCAAGCCGCATTATCGGCGGTTCAAGATTCGGGCCGTGGATGGAGTGGACGATTACGCCAGCATCCGCGAGGTGGTGGCGCGGCGATTTCAGCGGCTGCACGACGAGTCGGAATTGTTTCCCGACGTGCTCTTGATCGACGGCGGCAAAGGACAGTTAGCGGCCGGGATGGCCGCGTTCTCGCAATTGGGCATCACGCCGCCGACCGTGATTTCGCTGGCCAAGCGCGAGGAAGAGATTTTTGTCCCGGGAGCCGACGAGCCCCTAAAGCTGTCGCGGCATTCCTACGCGCTGCGGCTCTTGCAGTACATTCGGGACGAAGCCCACCGTTTTGCCCAGCACTATCACCATTTGCTCCGCCGCAAATCGATGCTGGGGGAGTGACCGACGGGCGGCTGCGGCGCGGTCCGGCATTTCGCGGCGGACCGTCAGATGTCGACGCCCGACGCGGCGGCCTTCTCTTGGTTCGAGTCGCCGTCAGTTTCGTCGCCGTCTTTTTTTTCGGCGTCCGACTTGTCGCCGCTTGGGCTAGAATCTTTGCCGTCCGATTTGTCCCGGTCGCCGGGCTTGGCGGTTTCGGATTTGTTCGCTCCAGCGGCCGCTTTGGCCTCGTCGGCCAGTTTTTTGGCCTGTTCGTCGGCGGCTGTCTTTTCTTCGTCGCTCAGCTTCGCGTAGAACTCGTCGCGCAGTTTTTGGGCGATCTTGTCCTTGGGAAACTGGGCCAGCACTTTGTCGAGCTCGCGCACGGCTTGCTTGGGATAGTTGAGATAGCCGAAGTGATATCCGAGCAGAAAGTGCAATGCCGGCAGTTCGGGCTTCTCGTCGCGGGCTTTTTCGGCCGCCCGGATTTGCGTCGTGTAGTCGCCGATGTTGGTGTACAGCTCTTTGTAGTGGGTGACCACGACGCCCCATTTGTCTTCCGGCAACATCGCCAAGGCGGCTTGGGTGGCGCCGGCCGCGTCGTCGTACTGCCCGAGCGCGAAAAACGCCTGGCCCAAGAGCAACAGGATTGCCCCGTTGCGGGGATCGTCGACCAAGGCGTGTCGCCAACTCTGCACGGCCAGACGGTATTTGCCCTCCTTAAAGTCGATCTCGCCTTGAGCGGCAAAATCGAGCGGGCGCTGTTCCTCTTCTTCAGGCAGATCGATGTCGATCTGGACGGCCGAGGCCAAACGAGCTTTC
>DATJTR010000558.1:0-4206 GCA_035503215.1 Pirellulales bacterium | reverse complement strand
ATCCGGTCGGATCGCTAAAGCTTGTTGGTACGCTGCCGCAGCTTCTTCGAGTTTCCCTTGCTCCCACAAGGCCATCCCGAGGTTGTTGTGCATCGCGGCATCCAGCGGCCGCTCGGCAATTGCCTGGCGATAGCGTGCCGCGGCATTGGCGAATCTGCCTTGACGGGCGAGCAGCGTGCCCAGATTGCTGAGTGCCTCGACTTGCCCTGGTCGCAGCTCGACGGCACGCTCCAGATGACGCACGGCCTCGTCGAGCCGGTTTTGCCGCCAAAGGATCATTCCCAGGTTGTTGTGTGCGTCGGGGTAATTTGGCGCCAACGTGACTGCCCGCTCAAATTCCGCTCGTGCCTCATCGAGCTGATTCTGCTGTGCAAGAACAATACCCAGGCTATTGTGCACTTCGGGCACTTCCGGGCGAACCGCGAGCATCTTGCGGTACGCGTCAGCCGCTTCCGCCAGGCGACCGGCACGCTGCGCGCGCTCGGCCAGCGAGGACAAAGCCTCCAGCTCGGCGGATTCGCGCGGCGATGAATCGGCCATGGTCGTCATTCGCGTCTCGGTCTTCGTCGCCGGCTTTGGCGGCAGGATCGTACTTCGTAGTTGATCGTCAGGGAGCTGCCGAGCGGCGTGCCGCGACGGCGGCAGCGATGCGCTCGAATACGTCTGGCCAATCTCCGAGCGCCGTCTGTCGGAACAGCCGCATCGTCGGATACCAAGGCGAATCGTCGCGGTCGAGTTGCCACCGCCAGTCGGGCACAAGCTGCAGCGCAACAAAGACCGGCACTCCCAAAGCGCCGGCCAGATGCGCGATGGCCGTGTCCGACGTCACCACCAGGTCCAGATTCTGCATCACGGCCGCCGTGTCCATGAAGGTTTCGGCCGTCTCGTCCAGCCGCTCGGAAAGATCGACCACGGAAAAATCGACTCCGGCGATCTGCTCGCTCCCAAAGCCCTTCTGCAGACTGATCAGGTTCACATCCGGCATGCGAGCCAGCGAGGCGAAATGAGCTAGTGGCAGCGAGCGCCAGATATCGGCGCAATATCCCGGTGCCCCTTGCCAGGCGATGCCGATCCGAAAACCTTCGATCCCAGACAGCTCGCGCCGCCAATGTTCGATCAACTCGGCATCCGCGACTAAATAGGGTACATCGCAGGGAATCGTTGCGGCCCGCGTTCCCAGCATGCCAGGGGCGCTGAGCAGCGGCAGCGAATAATCGGCATGCTCGAGCGTCGTGCCCGGCTCGAGCGGCAGAAACTCGTCGATTCCAGGATACGATGAGAGCAACCCCCGCAGCGATTTGGGGGCAGCCAAAATAACGCGCGCTCCCTTGGCTTGAAACAGTGGAGCGTAGCGCACGAACTGAATCGTGTCTCCCAGTCCTTGCTCGCCGAGTAGCACGAGGGTGCGGCCGGCCAAAGGTTCCCCTTGCCAACGCGGAGAGTCGGTTTGCGGGATCACCTGCTGGATCCGCAAGCGCGCTTCGTAGCCCGGCCAGCCGCGCTCGTAATCCTCTTGAAGCAATGCGCAGATCGAGCGGCTCACCTGGGCCTCGTGAGCATCGGACTTGAGAGCGATCGCGCGTTCGAAACCCTCGATCGCCTGATCGATCTTCCCTTGCTTGAGCAGCACGCTGGCAATGTTATTGTGGACCATCGAGTAGTCGGGCTTGATCGCCCGGGCTCGTTCGTACAAGGCCAGCGCCGCGTCGAGCTGGCCGCGCTGATCGAAAACGCTGCCCAGATTGTTCAGCGCTTCGGCAAAACTCGGCCGCAGCGCGAGCGCACGCTCGAAACAGGCCACGGCCTCGTCCGGCCTGGCCATACGGCGAAGTACATTGCCCAGATTGTTGTAGGCGACCGCATACTCCGGCCGCAGTTCGATCGCCCGCCGGTAGTGCTTCTCTGCCTCGCGGAACTTGCCCTGTTCGCTCAAAACATTGGCCAGGTCGTTGTTTGCTTCCGGCACGTCGGGGCGCAGGGCCACCGCTTGCTCGAAATGCGACACGGCTTCGTCAAGTTTGCGCTCCTGCCAGAGGAGCAAACCCAGGCTGGCAAAGGCTTCGGCGTAATTGGGGCGAAGAGCCAGCGCGTCGTGGTATTCGGCGGCGGCCTCCTCGAGCTTGCCCGCCTTCCATAGCACGACGCCCAGGTTATGGTGTGCTTCGGCATAATCGGGTTTTAGAGCGATCGCCTGGCGATATCGTGCGGCCGCCTCGTCGAGTTTGCCTTGATCTTTCAGCACGCCGCCGAGATTGTTGTGCGCCTCGGCGTATCCGGGCTGCAGCGCAAGCGCGCGCGAGTAATGCTCGGCCGCCTCGTCGAGTTTTCCCTGCCGCCACAGCACGACGGCCAGGTTGTTGTGAGCGTCGGCGTAATTCGGCCGCAGAGCGATCGCCTCGCGATATCTGGCCGTGGCCTCGTCGAGTTTGCCTTGCCGCGCCAGGATGATGCCCAGATTGTTGTGCGCCTCGACATGGCCGGGCCGCAGCGCCACGGCCCGCTCGAAATGGGGCGCGGCTTCGTCGAGCCGATCTTGCTGCCAGAGAATCATGCCCAGGTTGTTGTGGGCGTCGGCGAAATCGGGCCGCAGGGTGATCGCCTGGCGGAAGCAAACCAGGGCTTGCTGAAAATCGCCCTGACTGCGCAGCACGATCCCGAGATTGTTGTGAGCGTCGGGGTAATTCGGCCGCTGCGCCACCGCCTGCTCGAAGTGAGTGCGGGCAGAAGCTAATTGTCGGCCTTGAGCCAGGATGATGCCCAGGTTGTTGTGTACCTCGGGCAAATCGGACCGCTGCGCCAGCATCTGACGATAGGCCGCGGCTGCTTCGGTCAAACGCCCGGCCCGCTGCTCCCCTTGAGCCAAGGCAAACAGCGCCTCCAAGTCGAGGGGTTCGCGGGACTGTTGCCTGGCCGTCGTCATCGCCGTCTTTTCGTCCTCGCCGCCGCATTCGCTACGGTGCAGCGCCGCCCCGCGCGGCCCCAGGGAAAGAAGCTTCGAGCCCGCCGCCCGGCACGTTTGTCAGCGATAGAGCAAGAGCGCCGGCCGTTCCAGCAGTTCGACGATCCGGGCCAGCAATTCGGCGCCCAGGGCCCCGTCCATCACGCGATGATCGGCCGAGAGAGTCAATTTGAGAGTCGGCCGCACCACTAATTGCCCGTCGACAACGAGCGGCCGCTCGGCCAAGCTGCCGACCGCGAGAATGCTGTTTTGCGGGGGAGCCAGCAGGGCCGAAAACTCGTCGATCCGGCCGTTGCCCAAGTTGCTGAGGCTGCTCAGCCCCCCTCCCAGGCGATCGGAGCTCAGTTTGCCCGCCCGAGCGGCGGCAACCAGCGCGCTGCGCTCAGCGGCCAGTTCGCCTAAGCCCAAACGATCGACCTGGCGAATCACCGGGATCAACAATCCGCCCGGCACGCTGACGACCACGCCCAAGTCGATCGAATCCATCGGCACCAAGCCGCCGTCTTGCCACACGGCGCACGCTTCGCGGGTTTGGCCCAGGGCCAGCGCTTGGGCCTTGAGCAACAGGTCGGTATAGCTCAGCCGAACTTGCGCGTCCGATTCGATCCGTTCCAATAACTGCCCGCGCATCACGGTCAGGGCCGTCACGTCGACCTCGGCCCGCAGTTGAAACTGCGGGACGGCCGCGCTCAGCGTGGTGAAGTGAGCGATCGCGCGGCGCATCGTCGAAGTGTTGCCGGCCACCAAGGCACCGGTCCCTCGAGCCTGCGCAGCCACGGCTGGAGTGGCGACCGCGGAACGTCCTGGAGCGGCCGCCGCGGCCGATTGCGCCCGACGGACGTCGGCTTCGACGATTCTTCCCCCCGGCCCGCTTCCCGCGACCGAATGCGGATCAATTCCCAACGACCGCATCAGGCGGCGCGAACGGGGTGAAGCGGCGACGCGGCCACGGCGCCCGGCATGTGAAGCGTGTGACATGAGCGGCAAAAACTCCCGGGTTGGATCCTGCGCTTTGCAGCAAGCAAGAGAAGAACTGTCGGCGATCACGCCAGCGTTGGGCGTCCGGCGGTACCAGAGATGATAACATGCCCCGCCCCGGGGAAACATCTGCCCGGCAAGCATTTCCGAGGCCAACAGGATGGCGAAGTCACGGCCCGGTGCGCCGCCCGAATCGGCCGGCGAGGGAAGCCGGCGGACCGGTCAGCGGTGCGACCGCTCCAAGCCAAAATTCAACCGCAACTGCGGAT
>DATJTR010000557.1:0-2903 GCA_035503215.1 Pirellulales bacterium | reverse complement strand
CCGGCCTGGCGATTTTGGCGACCTTGCGCGGCCATTTCGGCACGCTCGACCGGATCCGCCGCGTCGTGAAACTGCTGGGCATGGTTCAATGCGGCCCGAACTTCAAGGAACATCCGGCCGTGATCAACGGCTGCAGCGAGCTGTTTCGCGATGTTTGGGGGGAGGACCTGGGCGTGGGGGCTCGCAGCGCCGTGGGGATGGTTTCGTTGCCCTCGGGCATCGCCACCGAGATCGAAGTCATCTTCGAGCTCGCGTCCGAGAAATGACGTCGCGGGGTACCCCCCTCCAGCAACGCTGCAGGGCGCAGTGAGCCAATAAACGGCGGAACGCCGCGACTAACCCAATCAACACAAATCATGCTCCGCGCTGGACTCGGCGGAGGCCGCTTTTATAATCGCTGCTCTCGCCGCAATGGGCCCTCCCGACCGCTTGATTACCGCCAGACGAGCCACACAGCCCCTTCCTTCTTCCCGAAAGAACACCGACCGCCATGAGCAACGTGGAATCGCAACTCAAAAAGCTGGGGATCGATTTGCCGCCAGCGCCGGCGGGCGTCGGGGCCTATGTTCCGGTGCTGCGCACCGGCAACCTGGTCGTCACGTCGGGCCAATTGCCTTGGGTGGGGGACAAGTTCCTGCACTCCGGCAAGGTGGGGGCCGAGTTGACTCTGGAAGAAGGCTATGCCGCGGCCAAGCAGTGCGGGTTGAACGCCATTGCCCAACTCAAAGCGGCCGTGGGCGATTTGGATCGCGTGCGGCAGATCGTGCGGGTCGAGGGCTATGTGCATTGTGCCCCCGGCTTCCGCAAACACCCGCTGGTCTTGAACGGCGCGTCGGAATTGTTGAATGCGGTCTTCGGCGAGCGGGGCAAACACACTCGCGTGGCCCTGGGCATCGCCGACATGCCGCTCGATGCGCCGGTGCAAATCGTCGTGTGGGCCGAAGTCGACTGACCACGAGCAACCCTTTGAAAGAGAACAGCGATGATCGAGGTGCGCGGAATCATTCCCCCGGTGGCCACTCCCCTGACGGCCGATGAAGAGATCGATCTTCCCCGTTTTCGCTGGTTCATCGACCATCTGATCAGCGAGGGAGTACACGGCGTCTTCCCGATGGGAACGAACAGCGAGTTTTACGCCTTCGACGAACGCGAGAAGCAGGAGCTTACCGCCACGGCCGTGGCCCACGTCAATCGTCGCGTGCCGGTGTACATCGGCACCGGTGCCGAGACGACGCGCGAGGTCATCCGGCTGACCAAGATGGCCGAGCGGGAGGGCGCCGACGGCGTTTCGATCATCACGCCTTACTTCATCGCGCCGAACCAGAAAGAAATCTTCGATCATTATCGGCGAATCGCCGAAAGCACGTCGCTGGGCGTCATCCTCTACAGCAATCCCTCGACTTGCGGCGGGTTGAAAATCGACGTCGACACGGCCGCCCGCCTGGCCGAGATCCCGAACATCATCGGCATCAAGGATTCGAGCGGCGACCTGCAGAATGTGAACGAGTTGATCCGCGTCGTACCGAGTCGTTTTGCAGTGATGCAAGGCCGCGATACGCTGATTTACCCCGCCTTGATCTTCGGGGCCAAGGGAGCCGTGGCGGCGACCGGCAACATCGCGCCGGGCCTGGTGGTGGAGATTTACGAGGCGTTTCAGCGCGGCGACCACGCAGCAGCCAAGGCGGCGCAATTGCGGCTCAATCCGCTACGGATGGCACTCGCGCTGGGCACGATTCCCGGCGGCGTGAAGGCCGCACTGCATTTGATCGGCCGCTCGCTGGGCCCGAGTCGGTCCCCCGTCGGCCCGCTGTCGCCGGAAAACGAGCAGAAGATGAAGAACGTGCTGCGGCAGTGCGGCCTCCTCGGCTGACGGCACCACCAAAGCGATCACACTCCGGAGAGCGACCGATGGCCGTTTGTCATTTCACGCTCGCGACGACCGACATCGAGCGGACGAAAGAGTTCTTCGCGTCCGCGCTCGGCTGGCGGCCGATCCATCGCCCCAACAACATTCCTTATCCGGCGGCCTGGCTCGACGCGGGACCGGGAATGGAACTGCACCTGATCGAGGTGGACGATTTTCGCGCGTCGCCGTTCGAACGCGAATACGGGAGGCACATCGCCGTGGCCTTTCCGCACGCGGAGTTTCCCGCACTCAAGGAGCGGCTGGTGCGGCACGGCGCCGAATTGTTTGCCGCCGACCGGCCGACCCCGTTCGATCGCTTTTTCTTCCGCGACCCGAACGGCTACGTGTTCGAGATCGTCGAGGCCGAGCGGCGGCCGGAAGCGTAACCGTGGCAAGCGGCGGCTTACAAATCGCCGTTGCCGCCGATGAGCCCGTGCAAGTGGTCGGTTACGTTCAGCGTCATCAGCTTGATTTCGCGATCCCAGACCACCGTGGTGATCGAACCGTTTCCGAGCGTAAAAGGATTGCGCTGGGCGGGAATCTCGAGCAGCACCTTGAGCCCGGCGGAGAGCGAGCCGCCGTGGGCGACGACGACCACCTGGCGGTGTTCCGACTCGCGGATTTGCCGCAGCGCGCAGCCCATGCGGTTCATCAAGTCACGGCGTGATTCGCCGCCGGGGATGCGAAAGTCGGGGTCGCCGGTCCGCCAGCCGGCCGCATCCTGGGGATAGCGGGCTTCGATGTCGGGCCAATCGAGCCCCTGAAAAACCCCGGCGTTGATTTCCATCAATCGCTCGTCCTCCCGCACGGACAGACCGAGCTTGTCGGCCACGCAGGCCGCTCCTTCGCGAGCACGTCGCAACGGACTGGAATAGATCGCGTCGATCGGCAGGCCGGCAAACGCCGCCGCGACGGCCTGGCACTGTTTCCAGCCCAACGGGGACAGTTCGCTATCGGTCTGGCCTTGGATACGGCCGGCGGCATTGAAGACCGTTTC
>DATJTR010000556.1:0-6062 GCA_035503215.1 Pirellulales bacterium | reverse complement strand
GCTATTGAATACGGCGCCAATGGCTCCCCACACCTGGTCGAGCGGGTCGGTGGGGAAATCGTGGCCGGTGCGCTGCTTGATCGCCTGCTTGAATTCGGCGACCAGCTCTTTGAGCTGGTCGGCGCTGAGCTCGTTGTCCAGTTTGACGCCGGCGGCGTGCTTTTTGGCTTCCAGCAGTTCTTCGAACGGGTCGGGATCGTGCTTGGTCTTGGGCTTCATGTCCAAGACGACGTCGCCGTACATCTGCACGAAGCGGCGATAGCTGTCCCAGGCGAACCGTTCGTTGCCCGACTGCTTGGCCAGGGCTTCGACCGTTTGGTCGTTGAGGCCGATGTTGAGGACCGTGTCCATCATGCCGGGCATCGAGTCGCGGGCGCCCGAGCGGCAGGAGAGCAATAGCGGATTGGTGGTCGAGCCGAATTTGGCCCCCATCTCCTTTTCGACCTTGGCCAGGGCCTGATCGACGGTCTTGCGGAGCTTGGGAGGATAGGTCCGCTCGTGGGCATAGAAGTACGTACAGACGTTGGTGCCGATGGTGAAACCGGCAGGCACGGGCAGGCCGAGGTTGGTCATTTCGGCCAGGTTGGCCCCCTTGCCACCGAGCAGTGCCCGCATCGCTGCTTCGCCGTCGGTTCCCTCGGGTCCGAATGAGTAGACGTACTTTTCAACCTTGGCCATGAGACGCGTATCCTCAGTAAAAACAGACTTAAGAACCGAAACGCGATTGGACCGCCAGTGGGACCCGCTACGAGGCACGGCCGGCCGCGTTGGGGCAGCCGGCAGACAGCGGAAAAGATCGCCCAGGCCGTCAAACGCACCAATGCGAAGCAAGCCAATCTATCAATGGCCGGGGCGGTCGTCAAGGAGCGGGCGGCGGCCCTAAGTTCGCTCGATCAAGCGATTTGCGGCGGAAATGACGACTGCGAAATGCCCGCCACCCGTGGGGGCGGGGGAAGGCGAGGGCCAGGGCCACAGCCGGAGCCGATGCCGGAGCAGGCGATACGGCCGATCGGCTGCGGCTTAGGGACCGATGCCGGCAGCCGGAGGCCGTTTGGCGGCCCCGTCGCCCTCGGCAGACTTCTTGCTCTTGGCGATTGCGTCCCGCAGTGTTTCATCGAGCAGCGGCTTGAGGTCGCTGCTGATGGTGAGCAACTGCCGCCGGGCTCCGTCGACATAGACGACCAGCTGAGAGCACTCGAAACAAATCAGCAGCACGTAGCGTCGCTCATCGTGGGTTACTTCAATCGCGTGGCGGGGTTGCAATATGCAGTCAGGCATCAACCCGCTGTCACCAACCGCTTTCTGAACCGCGGCGGCAATCCTTTGCCGGTCCTCCGTTTCATCAACCGCCTGGCGGGCCACCACTTTCCAGCGCCCGGCAGGCACGGTATCGAGCAACTGCGGATCGACTGCGACGACGTTGAATTCGTCGAGTTCCCCGCACTTGGTCAAAGCCTCGACCACGGCGGCCGGAAGCTGATTCTTTGGCTCGGCCTTGGCATGAGCGGGCTCGCGACTGGCCAGCAGCCCGAACGTCGCCCCAGCGGCGAGTAACACACAAAGCACGGTTCGCATGGCTTGCTCTCTTGAGTGCCGGCGGCCACTCGTAACCAAGTGAAAACCACAGCGTTACTTCAATACTTTGTCCAACAAGTCCTGCGCGCTGCGGGTGATGCCCGAGCCGGGCAGCGACTGGCCATCGCGATAGAGCGAAAGTTGTAAGCAATGGAAGCAAATCACCAGTTCGTAGCGGTGACCGTCCAGCTCCGTGAAGATGGCGTGGCGGGGCTCAAAGCAGCCGAGCGCCCCGCGCGCGTCGTCGGCAGCCTTGATCACCGCGGTCACCACCTCTTTGCGCAAGGCCGGGTCTTCGATCGTCTTGCGCTTGAGCACGCGCCAGGCACGGGTCGGGACCGCGGCGGTCGGGACCGGATCGATCGACATCACGGTGAAACTCTTGCCCTCGGCGAGTGCTTTGCGCACTTCGGCCGACAGTTTGAATTCCGGAATCTCCACTCCGGCGTCTGCTTCCTCGTCTTTGGCCTCGTCGGTCGAGCCGATGGCGAGCGGACAGCCGAGCAGGACCAGGGCAGCTAGCGAGAGAGGGCGGAGAGGCGACATGTCCTGCTTCCGGTTCGGCCGAGTTTGGAGCGGGGCGTCGGTTTAGCTTTGCGGGCTCATGGATTATAGTCGATGCCTGCGGCAACCGGAGAAGTCCGAACGGCAAGCGTTTGCCGAGGTGCAGCCGAGATGAGCATACACGAGATCAACGGCGGCGAGCGGCCGCAGGGACAGCTTTCGTTTCTTGCCGGCGGCGGCGAGATGGGGGAGCGAACCCGGAGTTTCGATTGGTCGCAGACCGCGGTCGGGCCGGCGGCGGCCTGGCCGGAGAGCCTGAAGATTGCCGTGCGGATCATGCTGGAATCCCGCTATGCCATGTGGCTGGGCTGGGGCCCCGAGCTGACCTTCTTCTATAACGACGCCTACGCCCGCATAACGCTGGGTCCCAAGCATCCTTGGGCCTTGGGCCGGCGGGCCGACGAGGTGTGGTCCGAAATCTGGCCCGACGTCAAGCCACGCGTCGAAACGGTGTTCTGCCAGGGGCAAGCCACGTGGGACGAGGGACTCCTTTTGTTCCTCGAGCGGAACGGCTTTCCCGAGGAAACCTATCACACGTTCAGCTACAGCCCGATCCCCGACGAGCGGGGCGCCGTGGGCGGGATGCTGTGCGTGGTGGCGGAAGAAACCGAACGGATGATCGGCGAGCGGCGGCTGCGGACGCTGCGCGACCTGGCGGCACGCACGTCGCAAGAGCCGCAGACGGTCGAGGATGCCTGCCGGGCCGCGGTCGATGTGCTCGACGGCAACCGCAACGATCTCCCGTTCGCACTGATTTACCTGCGGGACGAACGGTCGGGAGAATTTCGCTTCAAGGCCGGCTTCGGCATCGAGCCGGGAAGTGCGGCGGCCCCGCTCACGCTGCGGCTCGGCGATTCCGCTCTTTCGGTTTGGCCGCTGGCCGAGGTGGCCCGCACGCGGCAGTTGCAGGTGGTCGAAAACCTGGTGGAGCGATTTGGCCGGCTCGAATGCGGCGTGTGGCCCGAGCCGCCGCAGCGAGCGGTGGTGTTGCCGCTCTTGCTGCCGGGACAGGCTGAAATTGCCGGAATGCTGGTCGTGGGGGTCAGTCCGCGATTGATGTTTGGCGACAGTTATCGCGGGTTTTTGGAGCTGCTGGCCGGCCAGGTGACCAGCGCCATGGCCAACGCCGCGGCCTATCAACAGCAGCGGGAGCGGGCCGAGTCGCTGACCGAACTCGATCGAGCCAAGACCGCCTTCTTTTCGAACGTCAGCCACGAGTTTCGCACGCCGCTGACTCTGATGCTGGGACCGGTCGAAGACATGCTGGCCCGCAGCCACACCGAGCTGACGCCGGCCGCCAAAAGTCAGTTGGAGATGGTCAATCGCAACGGTCTGCGGCTGCTGCGGCTGGTGAATACGCTGCTCGATTTTTCCCGGATCGAAGCCGGCCGGGTGCGGGCACTCTACCAGGCGACCGATTTGGCGGCCTTCACCAGCGAGTTGGCCAGCGTGTTCCGCTCGGCCTGCCAGCGGGCGGGGCTGCGGCTGGAGGTCGATTGCCGGCCGCTCGGCGAGCCGGTGTTCGTCGACCGCGACATGTGGGAAAAGGTCGTGCTGAATCTGCTCTCGAACGCCTTCAAGTTCACGCTGGTCGGCGAGATTGCTGTTACGTTGCGGCGGGCGGGCGGCTATGCCGAACTGCGGGTGCGCGACACCGGCATAGGCATTCCGGCCGACGAGCTGCCCAGAATTTTTGAGCGGTTCCATCGGGTCGAAACCGCCGAGGGGCGGACCCACGAAGGGAGCGGCATCGGTTTGGCCCTGGTGCAAGAGCTCGTCAAGCTGCACGCCGGCACGATCGTGGCCGAAAGCGTGCCGGGCGAGGGAACCACGCTGGCCGTGCGGGTGCCGCTCGGTTCGTCCCATTTACCGGCCGAACAAGTCGGGGCCGCCGACAATGCGGCTGCCACGCCGACCGAGTCGAACCTGTTTCTGGCCGAAGCGCTGCGCTGGCTGCCCGACGAGGCGTTGCTGGATGACGCGAATGATGGCGACGCGGAGACGCTGGCCGAGCCGATCGAGGCGCCCTATCCGATCCGGCAGGAAACGACCGGCAGGCCCCGGGTGCTGGTGGCCGACGACAACGCCGACATGCGGGGTTACGTCGCTCGTTTGCTCGCGCCCCATTGTCACGTCGAAACCGTGGCCGACGGCGAGGCGGCTCTGGCGGCGATTCAGGACCGCGTTTTCGATCTGCTGTTGACCGACGTGATGATGCCGCGCGTCGATGGGTTCGAACTGCTGCGGCAAGTGCGCAACGATCCACGCACGAGCGCGCTGCCGGTGATCATGCTCAGCGCCCGGGCTGGCGAAGAGAGCCGGGTCGATGGCATGGCGGCGGGGGCCGACGATTACGTGGTCAAACCGTTCGCCGCCCGCGAGCTGTTGGCCCGCGTGTCGGCCCACTTGGAAATGTCGCGGATGCGCAAGGAGGCGAGCGAATCGCTGCGGCGAGGGGAAGAGCGGCTGCAAATGGCCCTATCGGCGGCGCGGATGCTGGTGTGGCAGCTCGATCCGGCGACGGGCGAAGTGGTCACCTCGGAAAACGCGGCCGACATGCTGGGCCTGCCGCCGGGCACGCGGCTGGAGACGGCCGAACAAGGCTTCGCGCTGATCCATCCCGACGACCTGGCCGAACATCGCCGCGTGGTCACCGAAACCCTGGAACGGCAGGGGAGTTTCGTCAGCCAATATCGCATCATCCGGCCGGTCGATGGCCGCACGATGTGGGTCGAAGCCCGCGGGCACAGCGCCTCGCTGGGGCCGGGCAGAAACGGCCTCTTGGGAGTACTCGTCGACGTGACCGAGCGACACGCGATCGAAACGGCGGCCCACAAGAGCCAAGAACGGCTGCGGCTGCTGTGGGACGCCGCGGCGGTGCTGCTGACGACCAGGGATCCCGACGCGATGTTGCATCAACTGTTTGCACGCATCGGGCCGCACCTGAAGCTCGATACCTATTTCAACTTCATGGTCAACGAGGCGGGAACCGGGCTGCGGCTGGCTTCGTGCGCGGGAATTCCCGAGGAGTCGCAGCGCAACTTGCAAACTCTGGAGTTCGGCCAGGCCGTGTGCGGCACGGTGGCAGTCGTACGGCATGCGATCGTGGCCACGCACATTCAACAATCCAGCGACCCCAAGGTGCAGCTCGTCAAATCGCTGGGACTAAGAGCCTATGCCTGCAATCCGCTGTTGGCCGGCGAGGAGCTTCTGGGCACGTTGTCGTTTGCCAGCCGCACGCGCGACGAATTCGCCCCCGACGAACTCGATTTCTTGCAGACCATTTGCCAGTACGTGACCGCCGCGTACGAGCGGCTGCGGCTGATCAGCAAAC
This sequence comes from Pirellulales bacterium, assembly GCA_035503215.1. Lineage (GTDB taxonomy): Bacteria > Planctomycetota > Planctomycetia > Pirellulales > PALSA-1355 > DATJTR01. The sequence continues at coordinate 589 of DATJTR010000556.1, read as the reverse complement.
TGCAGGAAGCCGACAGGCGGAAGGACGAATTCCTGGCCACGCTGGCCCACGAGTTGCGTAATCCGCTCGCACCGCTGCGGAACGGGCTGCAAGTCATGAAGATCGCCGCCGACGATACCGAGGCGGTCGAGGAATCGCGCAGCATGATGGAGCGGCAACTCGCGCAGATGGTTCGCCTGATCGACGATCTCTTGGATTTGAGCCGCATCAGCCGGGGCAAGGTCGAGCTGCGCAAGCAGCGGATCGAACTGGTGAAGGCGGTCAACCAGGCGGTCGAAACCAGCCGCCCGGCCATGGAGCAGGCGGGGCATGAGTTCACGATCAGTCTGCCGCCGGGCCCGCTGTATGTAGACGCCGACCTGACGCGGCTCGCCCAGGTGTTTGCCAATCTGCTCAACAATGCGGCCAAGTACACCGAGCGGGGCGGCCACATTCGGCTGTCGGTCGAGCGGCAGGGAAGCGATGCCGTGGTTTCGATCCGCGACAACGGGATGGGCATTCCGGCCCACATGTTGCCGCGGGTGTTTGACATCTTCACGCAGGTCGATCGGTCGCTGGAAAAATCGCAAGGCGGGCTGGGCATCGGGCT
>DATJTR010000555.1:0-3199 GCA_035503215.1 Pirellulales bacterium | reverse complement strand
GCGAATCGAGCGCAAGCTGCCCGCCCCGCTGTTTCAAAATCTCCAACGCCGGCTGCATGCTGATGAAAATGCCGATGAACAGCACGGCCACTTCGATGATCGCCACGTAGTCGAAGGCGTTGCTCCGTCGCACGTGGTGCGAGCCGGCGACCAGCGACACCAGCACGAGCGCCAGTTGCACCGCTTCGCGCAGATAGAACCAGGGATGCCAATCGGTCCCCGGCACCGGCTGCCCCGGGTCCAACAGGGCCACCGACAGCACGATGCCGACCAACAGCGGCCCGTTCGGCCACAGGCCGGCAAACCGCAGCGAGCGCACCCGGCTTTCGTCGGCCGCCAGGTCGCGGGCCGCTTCGCGCGGATAGGCATGAAATCGATCCCAGGCCCAGTAGACCGCCAACAGGAGGCCGTTGATCAACAGCCAGCTTTTCCACAGCCGCAAGGGAAACCAGAACTCGACCCCGGCCAGATATCCCAAAAACAAGGGCGGATCGCCCAGCGGCGTGAGCAAGCCGCCGCAATTGCAAACGATGAAGATGAAGAACACGATCGTGTGGGCCACGTGCCTGCGCTGGCGATTCGTTTCGACCAGCGGCCGCACGAGCAGCATGGCCGCCCCCGTCGTGCCGACGAAACTGGCCAACAGTCCGCCGGTGGCAATCAGCGCGGCGTTCGTCGCCGGATGTGCTGGCAGATCGGCAGCGATGCGGATTCCTCCCGAGATCGTATACAGGCTGAACAGGAGCACGATGAACGGCACGTATTCCACGACCAGCGTATGCGCGAGCGTCGCCGTCGCCCGCGCCACGCTCCCTCCCGGATGCCCCACCGCAATGCCCAGCAGGGTCAGCGCCGCCAGGTTCGCAGCCACGTAGAACTTGTGCAGGTTGCTTTCCCACCAGTGGGCCGCCGGCTCGAGCAGCGGCAGCACGGCGATGGCCCCCAGCAAAAACACGAAGGGCAGCACGAGCCAGAAGGGCGTCGGCCGATGCGCGGCGGCAGGCTGGCCCAGCGCGGCATGATCGGCCGCGGCATTTTCCCCCGCGACAGCGTGCCCGGCCGCCTCGACATGCAGCCCCTCGTCGAGGCCTCGCGTCCAGCCCAGTGCGGTCGCCGCGATATAGGCCAAGAGCAACACGCCCAGCAGGCTTTTTAGCCAGCGATCCCCCGCCGCTTGGGACGCTTGATGCACGGTCATGTCGTCAGGTCCTGCTCGGCTGGGCGTCCCATCCGCGGCGCCTGTTGATCCGTGGCGCGGCGGGCTCTAAGAGGAGAATGGATCGAGCAGCCAAAATCAAGGGCCGAACCAATCACCGCGCCCGCAGTGGTCCGTGCCGCCTGCTGCCCGGCACGCGGGCGATTTGTTACATTGCCCTCGGGCGAAGCATAGCGACGCACGGGCGGCATGCGGCCGAAAGCGCGACGAGGACGGCATGGCGGAAACCTGGCTCAAAACCAATCGACGCGCTCTGGCCTTCGGCCTCCTGCTGCCGGCCCTTCTGGCGGCCATCGGGATCGTGCTGCTTGCGCGCAGCGAAGCGCTCGGGCTGCGCATGTTGGGCTGGGTGCTCGCGCTCGTCGGCACCGCGGGCCTGGCCTTGGTCGCGCGGCAGTTCTGGGTGCCGCGGCTGGCCTACGACCAGGGGCATCTCCTGGTCTATCTGCGATCCGGACCGCCCGACCGCGTGCCGATCGACGTGGTGGAAGGTTTTTTGCTGGGGCAAGGACCAACGATGCTGCCGGGGCGCCGTTATCACAACACCGAAGCCGCGACCGTGGTGATCCGACTGGCCGAGGCCGCCAGCGATTGGGCCGATCGCGAAACCAAGCCGGCGTTCGGCCGCTGGTGCGGTGGCTACATCACGCTCCGCGGCACCTGGTGCGAGCCCCTCTCGGTCGATTTGGTGCAAGGTTTGAATCGCCGCCTGCACGACGCCCAGCATGCCGCCCCCGGTCAGGCCAACACCGGCCGGTGAGTGGGCAACGCCCCGCGAGCGGAGATTTTTAGCGGATGACGAAACTGCTGGTCAGCGTTCGCGACGCCGGAGAAGCTCGCTTGGCACTCGCGGCCGGCGTCGATCTGATCGACGTCAAAGAGCCGCTGGCCGGAGCGCTGGGCCCGGCAGCGCCGGCCGTCGTCGCCGAAATCGCCGCGGCGGTCGGTGGCGCGCGGCCGCTGAGCGTGGCGCTGGGCGAGCTCGACGATTTCGACGCGGCCCGCGTGCCTCGCGTTCCCGGCATCGCTTTCGCCAAGCTGGGCTTGGCCCATGGTGCCGGCCGCTGCGATTGGCCCGGCCGCTGGCAGGGGGCGATTGCCGCGCTGCCCGCCGGCACGGCCCCGGTGGCGGTCGTCTATGCCGATCACGCCCGGGCACGCTCGCCCGCCTTTCGGCCGATCCTCACCCAGGCGGTCCGGCTCGGCTGCCGGGCCGTGCTGGTCGATACATTCGACAAAGGGGCCGGCGGAATCTTTGACCACTGGTCCGCCGATGCGGTGCGAGAGTTCATCGACAAGACGCAGGCCGCCGGGCTGATGGCAGTGGTCGGCGGCGGACTGACGCTCGAATCGATCGAGCGGCTGTTGCCCCTTGCGCCCGATTACGTGGCCGTTCGCGGCGCGGCCTGCGGGGCCGATCGCACCGCCTCGATTTCGCCCGAGCGACTCGCCGCACTCGTCGCGCTGGTCGCCACCTCTGAATCAGCGCGCTTCTCTCACTAACCCGAAGCCACCCGGTGAGCGGCGAGTACCCGCGAGGGAATGCGGGAGGAGATCCCGCCGGGGTGGACCGTCCACGTCCAGCGCCCCTCGCTCGCGCTTCGGGCTTGTGGGGGTTCGGGCGCGGGCTCAATGATGGTAGCCCGAAGCGCCAGCGAGGGAATGCGGCCGCTCTGACCGATCGGCGCCGCACACATCGTCGCGCTCGGTCAGCGCGGGAAGAGTGCTTCGAGCACGCCGGCGCGACTACTATCTCCCCGCCGGCTGCGCTGCTTGCGGCGAGGCTGCCGGAGCGATCCGCACCGTCATGTTCATCTTCTGGCCGGCACGGCTGATGACGACCGGCACGTCGCGCCCCACTTCGGTCAGACCGACCATGCTTTGCAGGTGCGGAATGCTTTCGACCACGATGCCGTCGAACTTGAGGATGATGTCACCCGGCTCGAGCTTGGCCGCGGCGGCCGCTCCGTGCGGAAAGATTTC
>DATJTR010000554.1:0-7003 GCA_035503215.1 Pirellulales bacterium | reverse complement strand
CAATCCGTGTGCGTCGATCTCGTTGCCTCCGCGCGAACGCGGAAGGATGGATTGGGGCCGGCCATGCTTTCACGCTGTTCATTACTGGCGGCCCTTTGCGTCATTGCGGCTCCTCTCGCGGCGGCGCAGGACCAATTGCTGGACGATCGGGAACTGCCCACCACGCAGGACTTCCCGCCGGCCTATTTCGAACGCGCCAAGACGGCCCAGCAAGCGTTCGACGCACTGAGCGCCGACTTTCTGGCCGGCCGCGAAGTTGCTCCCGCCGATCTCGTGATGGCGCTCGCCATGCAGTTCGACGCCTACCGCTGGCTGGGCAATAAGCCCGACACGCAGTTTGCCGTCTACGATCGGCACCGTCTGGTGGCCAAACGCCTGGCGACCAAGGTGCGCGAGCTTGCCGCCGAGAAAAAGTTGCCCAAAGAGACCGCCTTTTTGCTCACGGCGTATCAGGATCTGGCGAACGTCCGGCTGCTTGAGAAGCGGAAGGGCCGGGCGTCGATGGAAAACGAAGCCGATTATAAGGAGTTCTCTCGCCAACTCGTCGAGGCGAGCCGCTACCTTGCCGGCGCAGCGCAGTACGCGGCGAAATCGCTCACCTGGGCCTATCGGGCCGACGGCCATTTCACGCTGGCCGAGGTGCTGTTGGCGTTGGATCTCAACCTCAAAGCCGACCGGTTCGGCGATCCACACGGAATTGGGCAATTGACCGCGCGTCAGCACTATCGCGACGCGTTGGCCGAGTTGTTGCCGAAGGTCAAGGCCGAGGTCGACGAGGGCAAGCGCACGGCCGCCGACGCTCAACTCGTCGAACTTTTTCTGAGCTGCGCCAAAGTCCCGGCTGCCCTGTTGCCCAAGGATCCCGAGGCCAAGCTGGCCAAGCTGGATGATGCTGAATCGGCCGCCGCGCGGGCTGTCGATACCGCCATTGCGGCGTTCGTTGCCGAGGATGGCGTGCCGCTGGCCTACGTGCTCGTCGCGCTCAATCTGGAGCGTGATACCGAAGAGGCTCGCATCTCCCTCGGCCAATCCCCCTTGGTGGATGAATCGCGGCACGTCGCCAAGGCCAGGCTGCTGGACCAAAAAGTTGCCGAGCTTTGCAAGGCCGGTCGGCGGAGCGAAGGATTGCGCAGTCTGGCCAAGGCCTATCGGCAAGGAGCCGAGCTGCGCTTCGACTCACTGGGAATCCGCCGTTAGCGGAGGCGTTTTTCCTTGTCGCCGGGCCACCGGGCGTCGCGTGCTCCAGCACGGCCACATCCCTACAAAAACGCCCCCGCCGCTGTTAAAATCTGCCCTTCCCCCAATTTCTCTGCGTACCTCTGCGTCCTCCGCGGTTCAATTCTCTTTTCACCGCCGAAGACGCCGAGGATCGCAAAGGAAGACCCACCTAAGAGCAAGGATCCACGCGTGAGCGAGTCAACCAAAAAGTCCACCGGCAAGAAACTCAAAATCGCCGTCATCGGCGGCGATGGCACCGGGCCCGAAGTGGCCGACGAAGGGCTAAAGGTTCTGGCCGCGGCCGCGCGGCTGGAAAAGTTCGAATACGAAACCAAAAACTTCGATTTCGGCGGCGAGCGCTACTTGCGCACCGGCGAAACGCTGCCGGCCGGCGCGGTCGACGACCTGCGCGGGTTCGACGCCATCTTTCTCGGCGCAGTCGGCCATCCCGACGTGAAACCTGGCATCCTGGAAAAGGGATTGTTGCTTGAACTTCGCTTCCAGCTCGACCAGTACATCAACCTCCGGCCGGTCAAGCTGTTTCCCGGCGTCGAGACGCCGTTGGCTGGCAAGGGACCGGCCGACATCGACTTTGTCGTGGTTCGCGAGAACACCGAAGACTTGTATTGCGGCGTCGGCGGCTTCTTGAAGAAGAACACGCCCGACGAAGTCGCCAGCCAAACGGCGGTGTATACCCGCAAAGGCTGCGAGCGCTGCATCCGCTGGGCCTTCGAGTTCACCCGCAAGCGCAACAACCCCAAGAAAATGCTCACGCTGGTGGCCAAGACCAACGTGCTCACCTACGGCCACGACCTCTGGTGGCGGACGTTCCAAGAGGTGGCCAAGGAATATCCGGACATCAAGGCCGACTACAACCACGTCGATGCTTGCTGCATGTGGATGGTGAAGAACCCGGAATACTACGACGTGATCGTGACGACCAACATGTTCGGCGACATCATCACCGACCTGGGGGGCATTCTGCAGGGCGGCATGGGCGTGGCCGCCGGCGGCAACATCAATCCCGATCCGGGCGGCACCAGCATGTACGAACCGATGGGGGGCAGCGCGCCCAAGTACACCGGCCTGCACGTCATCAATCCGATCGCCGCCATCAACGCCATGGGCATGCTGCTGGAGCACACCGGCCAGCCGGCCGCCGGGGCCCGCGTGATGAAGGCCATTCAAACCGTCACCGGCACCAAGATGAAAAGCCAGGCCGCCGGCAAGATGGGCTTTAGCACGCAGCAGGTGGGCGACCTGATCGTCGACGCGCTGTAGTGAACGAGGAATTGGCAGATGGCCCGCGAAGCTCGCCAGCCGCGCGAAGCGTGTGCGTCGGCGATTTTTCCTGTGCCTAGGCCGCGTTTCATCGTGGTGTGACGAGGGATGAAAGTAGCCCGAAGCGCCAGCGAGGGGGCGGCGACGTGGAACCCTCGCGGGTACTCGCCGCTTACCGGGTGGCTTCGGGCTCGTGCAGTCGTGGGCGCTTCACTCACAGGAAAAGCGCTCTAGGGATCGAGCCGTGCGATGACCACCGGCAGACCAACGCCTCCGCCCAGCGATTTCGCGGCGCTCGTGGCCCTGGCCCAAAAGCACCACGGTGCCGGCCAACTCGCCGCGGCCGAGGCGGCATGGCGGGCCGTGCTGGCCGCCCAGCCTGCTTACGCCGAGGCCCACAACAACCTGGGCAACGTGCTGTTGCGCACCGGCCGGCTGGACGAAGCTCGCGCCAGTTACGAGCGGGCCCTGGCGCTCAAGCCCAACCTTGCTCCGGCGCACAACGAGCTGGGCTGTGTCGATCAGGCCCAAGGCCGCTTGGCCGCGGCCGCCACCCGCTTCCAGCAGGCGATCGCCCTGCGTCCCGAATTCCCCGAGGCCTATAACAACCTGGGAAACGTGCTCAAGGCCCAGGGGCATTTCGACGCGGCAGTGGCCCAGTTCGAGCGGGCCGTCGCGCTGCGGCCGTCGTTCCTCCCGGCCCTGATCAACCTGGGCAGCATCCTTTGGCAACAGGGCAAGCTGGAGCCGGCCCGCGTGCGATTCGAGCAAGCGATCGCGCTGGAGCCCTCTTACGCCGAAGCTCACCACAACCTGGGCAACGTGCTCCGCGATCAGGGCCGGCTCGACGCTGCGGCCGCCGCGTTCGAGCGAGCCATCGCGCTAAAACCCAGCCTGTTTCAGGCCCATAACAACTTGGGCAGCATTCGCCGCCAGCAGGGCGACATGGCCGCGGCCGCGGCCGCTTTTCGCTCCGCGCTGGCCGAAAACTCGCGCTACCCCGAGGCCTACAACAACCTGGCCAAATTGCTGTACGAACAGGGCAACCAGGCCGAAGCGGCCGCCTTGTACGACCAGGCGCTCGCCGTGCGGCCCGATCATGCCGAATCGCATTACAACCGCGCGCACATCAAAACGTTTCGCCCTGGCGATCCCGATCTGGCCGCGCTGGAGTCTTTGGCCGCCGACCCAACGCGCCTGCCGCCCGGCAAAATGCTGTTCGCCCATTTCGCGCTCGGCAAAGCCTTGGACGACGTGGGGGAGCACGCCCGCGCATTCGAGCAATGGCTTACGGCCAACGCGCTCAAACGCCGCGAGGTCCAATACGACGAAGCCCGGCAACAGCTCAATTGCCGCTGGATCGCCGAGCTGTTCGATCGCCGGCTGCTCGACCGCTTCGCCGGCCAGGGCGATCCCTCGCCGCTGCCGATCTTCGTCTTGGGCATGCCCCGCAGCGGCAGCACGCTGGTCGAACAAATCCTGGCCAGCCATCCCCAGGTGCAGGCCGCGGGAGAACTCCCCAACCTCGACCGCCTGGTTCACTCGCTCACCGACGCGGCCGGCCGGCCGATCGATTTCGGCACTTGGATCGAGTCGCTCGACGCCGAGGCGCTGCGGAATCTGGGCCGTGCGTACCTCGATAGTTTGCCTCGCGCGGCGGCCGGTAAGACGCGCATCGTCGACAAGAATCCCAGCAACTTCTTGCGGATCGGCCTGATCCGCCTGATTCTGCCCGAGGCCAAAATCATCCACACCGTGCGCGATCCGGTCGATACCTGCCTCTCCTGCTTCGGCCGGCTGTTCGCCGACGTGCCTTACAGCTACGATCTCGGCGAGCTCGGCCGCTATTACCGCACCTATCACGAGCTCATGGCCCATTGGCGCGCAGTGTTGCCCGCCGGGGTAATGCTCGACGTGGCCTACGAAGACGTCGTCGACGATCTGGCCGGGCAAGCCCGGCGGCTGATCGAGTTCGTCGGCCTGCCGTGGGACGACCGCTGCCTCAGTTTCCACGAAACCAGCCGGCCGATCGCCACGGCCAGCACGCTCGAGGTTCGCCGGCCGGTGTATCGCACGTCGCTGGCCCGTTGGCGGCGCTATGAAAAATTTCTCGGCCCGCTCTTGGCCGAGCTGCAGCCCTGCTTGCCGCCGGAAGACAACTCGTAGGCGGCCGATTTTTTCCGCGCGGGTCGGCGGAGTCGGGTCTCTTGACGTGACTACATTTTGTAGTCATCCTACGTGCGGTTCCTTGACCGTCGCAGGCGAATCAAATCGGCCTTTCGCTCCGCGAGCGTTTGGCGGCCGCCAGAAACGAAAGGGTAAGTCATGCGCGCCCCCTCGATCGGCTACGCCCCGACCCTGCTCCTCATTTTGCTCGCCACCGGCTGCGGCGAGCGTGCCGCCCCGGCCGTGGACGGAGGCGGTGACCGGCAGCAACTCGAAACGAGACTTGGGCAGCTCCGTGCCGACCACGTGAAGGCGGCCGAAATGGCGAGGAACGGTTCGCAGGCGGCTTACGAGGCAGAGACCGTTCCCTTGAGCGACGTCGTCTCGGCGATCGACGACCTTTGGAAGGCGAAGCTGGGCGTCGCCACCGATGCCAAAGAGCGGATTGCCGCGCATGTTCAGCGCGTCGAATACCTGTGGCAGCGTCAGCAGAAGGTCAAGCAACTGTTCGAAGAAGGAAAGCCGGGCGGCGAGGCGGAAAAAATGTATGGCATCGAGTTTAGCCTGACCGACGCCGAAATCGCGATCATCGACGAATGCATTGCCGACAAGCAACCGTTTCCCGCCGCGCTCGCCGCACTCGAGAAAAGGCCTAAGGTCTTTCCCGATGAAGAGCCCGAAGAGGAAGGCGCCAAACCGTGAACGGTCGGCGGGAAGAACGCGCGGAATTCCTCACGCCACTTGGCCGAGCACTTTTTCGATCTTCTCGCGGAGCATCTCGGCCGTGAACGGCTTGATGACGTAATCGGTCACGCCGGCCCGAATGACCTCGATCACCCGCGATTTTTCCGCTTCGGTGGTGATCATGATGATCGGCACTTTCGCCCCGCCGGCCCGGATCTCGTGAATCAGCTCCAGGCCGCTCTTGCCGGGCATGTTCCACTCGGTGAGCACCAGGTCGATCGTCTGCTCGGCGAACAGCCGCAGGGCCTCGCCGCCGTCTCCGGCTTCGACGACTTCGCCTTCGGTCAGCCCGCAGGCCACCAGCGACCGGATCAGAACTTTCCGCATCGTCGCGGAATCGTCCACGACCAAAGCTCTTGGCATGACTCGATCAATCCTTGGAAATCTCGAAATTGGCCGCCCGCACGTTCCGCACCGTGCTGACGGGCCCCACCGGCAAAGGGTGATGCGGACCTCATAAAAACCATACGTTTCATTCTTATTCCATTTGGGTTATGGCCCGGTCTTTTCGGTCTCTGCGGCCCGCCGGGCTAGCGCTAGCATTGCAATCGTCAAGGCAGGCCGGTGCCTGACGGCCCACGGACCGGTAGCCTCCCCGCAGTTCTTGCAGTTTGGCCAATCGCTAGAATCGGCTGAACCCGCAAGGTTTACTCAAGCCATACCAGCGGCCCGGTCGAAACATTGACAGGATGCGGCCCAATCGGGGACCGCCGTCGATTATTTGCGCACACAGTTCTTGCGGGGAGAGCGAGCATGGCCAACGGCTCTGCGAGCAATGTCCGGCCCCCCTCGGCCTATCGGATGTCGTGGCTCATCGAGCCCCTCATCAATTGGGTGGCCGACGTGGGCTCTACGACGATCGAAGCCATGACGTCGGTTGGCGACGCCAGCGAGTTCGCCTGGCGCACCTTCTCCTGGCTCATCTCGCGCTTGCCGCGCAAGGGGACGCTACTGCCGAACTTCTATCAGATCGGCGTGCTCAGCCTGCCGGTCGTGGCCCTCACGGGCACGTTCATTGGCATGGTGCTGTCGGTGCAAACCTACGCCCAGTTTCGCCAGTTCGGACTCGAAACCCGGCTGGGGGGCGTCATCAATCTGACCCTGGTTCGCGAACTAGGACCGGTGCTGGCCGCCACGATGTTGGCCGGCCGGGTCGGCAGCGCCATGGCGGCCGAGCTCGGAACAATGCGGGTCACCGAGCAGATCGATGCCCTGGCCAGCATGGGGGCCAACCCGATCCACTACCTGGTCGTGCCGCGCTTTTTGGCCTGTCTGATCCTGATTCCCACGCTGACGATCATGGGCGACTTCATGGGCGTATTGGGAGGCTGGTTCTACAGCATCTATGCCTGGCACATCGACGCCCACTATTATTGGGAAAGCTCGCAGCGGTTCGTCGGCAACTTCGATCTGTTCAGCGGCATTTTCAAAAGTTTGTTCTTCGGCGGAGCCATCGGCCTGATCAGTTGCCACCGCGGCTTTCATAGCGAAGCGGGGGCCCAAGGGGTCGGTCGGGCCGCGACCGAGGCGTTCGTCTATTCGTTCGTGGCGATTTTGGTGCTCGATTTCTTCCTGGGGATCGCGCTCGATTCGT
>DATJTR010000553.1:0-4596 GCA_035503215.1 Pirellulales bacterium | reverse complement strand
CTTGGGAGTGAAGAAGGCTTCGAAGTCCGACAGCTTCGTGATCGTGCGCGTGTTGGCCTGGCGCTCGGCCGCCGCGCGGGCGAACAGGTTCTGCTGCATCGCCGTCAACTCGGCCGCCACGGTCGCCACGAACTCGCTGCGGGCAATCGCCGGCTTCTTGTCGCCGGCCGGCAGATCGCGACGGCGGGGCATCAGGGCATCGCCAGCCACGTCGCGCGGGCCGACTTCGACCGTGATCGGCACCCCGCGCTTGATTTGCTGCCATTTCTTGTCGGCCCGCGGCAAGTCGCGGTCGTCGATCGTCGCCCGCACCGGCCCGCCGGCATACTGCTGGGCCGCCAGCTCGGCCTTGAGCTTCTGGCAATACTCCATCACGCCCGGCCGCTCGTCGGCGTTGCGATAGATCGGCAGAATCACCACGTGCTGCGGCGCCAGGCGCGGCGGCAGCACCAGGCCATCGTCGTCGGCGTGGGTCATGATCAACGCGCCGATCAACCGCGTCGACACGCCCCACGACGTGGTCCAGGCAAACTCCTCGCTGCCGGCGGCCGAGTGGAACTTGATCTCCTGGGCCTTGGAAAAATTTTGCCCCAGGAAGTGGGACGTGCCGGCCTGCAGCGCCTTGCGGTCCTGCATCATCCCTTCGATGCTGTAGGTGTTCACGGCCCCCGGAAACCGCTCGCCGGCCGTCTTCTCGCCGCGGATCACCGGCATGGCCATGAAATCCTGGGCGAAGGTGGCGTAGACGTCGAGCATTTTCAGCGTCTCCTCCACCGCTTCCTCGCGCGTGGCGTGGGCCGTGTGCCCTTCCTGCCAGAGAAATTCGGCCGTGCGCAAAAACAGCCGCGTCCGCAGCTCCCAGCGAACGACGTTGGCCCATTGATTGATCAGGATCGGCAGGTCGCGATACGACTGTACCCACTTGGCATACGTCGCGCCGATGATCGTCTCGCTCGTCGGCCGCACGACCAGCGGCTCTTCGAGCTTGCCGGTCGGCACCAGCCCTCCCTCGGGCCCGGCCTCCAGGCGATGATGCGTGACCACCGCGCATTCCTTGGCAAAGCCCTCGACGTGCTCGGCCTCCTTTTCCAGGTAGCTCAGCGGGATGAAGAGCGGAAAATAGGCGTTCACGTGCCCGGTGTCCTTGAACATCCCATCGAGCACCCGCTGCATGTTCTCCCACAGCGCATAGCCCCAGGGCTTGATCACCATGCAGCCACGCACCGCCGACGATTCGGCCAGGTCGGCCGCGCGGACCACTTGCTGATACCACTCCGGATAATCGGCGGCCCGGGTCGGCGTGATCGCGGTTTGCGGAGCTTTGGCCATGCGGTCTCCTCTTCGAGTGTCGAGTGGTCGCCCTCGCGGCCCGCGCTGGCTGCGCGGGGTCCGCCCTCGTGGGGCGTGCGAAGGGGACCATTGTAGGCCAAGCCCCCCGCGAGCGACACTGGGCTTTTGCGCTCGGGCCTGCCTTCGGCAGCCCTCACGCCGCTCGCTTTCGCCGCTTCGGGCAACGCTCGCTGGTATCGGCGGCGAGGCTTGAGGCTTGAGGCTTGAGACTACAGGCTACAGACTACAGGTCATGATGACGCGGCAAAGCCGCAGCGCATTCTTCTCGGCCGCCGCCGGCGGCCATAGAAAATGAGACTCGCGCCAGCGAGTCATTGGCCCCTCAAGCCTGCAGCCTCAAGCCTGTGGCCTTGCGGCGCCCGCTGTTCAAGCGGCGACGCAGACGATTGCAGGCGGGCGAACACTTCGTGCCGATGAACCGGAATCTCGCGGGGCGCCTCGACCCCCAAGCGAACCACGTCTCCTTTGACATCGATCACCCGCACCGACACCGAGCCGGCAATGATCACCGCATCTCCCTTTTTTCGCGACAAGACGAGCATCGTGGCACCCTCCCTGGATGTTTTCGCGCTTGGATTCACGCGTTTCAGTAACGATTTCGAGAAGATACCGCCGTACTGTACACCTGTCAACTACAGTTCCGCGGGCCAAAAAAACCCTGGTTTTTCCGACAAAGACACGCCGAAGGAAAGGATTTGAACCACAGAGGGCTCGGAGGGGCGCAGAGGACGCGCCGAGAACGGAGGGGATAATAACCGGGCGAGGCCGCCACTGGCTTCGCGAATGGCAACGAAAACAATCAGCGCGGAACGCGTCTCGCCGCATCAAGTTGCTCGTCGGAAACGATGCTTCCGCGCAACCGGGCCGCGACTCAATCGGACCACGACCAAATGGGGCCGCGAGATAAATCCCTCGTCCTCTTCTCTGCGGTCCTCTGTGTCCCCTGCGGTTCAATCCCATCCGCTCCGCCAGCCGCCCGGCGCCACCCCGCGCGTCTCCTCGTCTCCTCGTCTTCTCGTCTTCTTCGCGTTCTTCGTCCTGTAGCCTGTAGTCTGCAGCCTCAAGCCTTCCTCATCCCCGCTTCAACACGCACAGCGTGGCATTGTCTCCCGGCTTGGTGACGAAATCGGTCGGCCGCACCGCTCCCACTCCCCAGCACAACGTGAGCGTGTCCCCATCCAGCTTGTAGATGCCTTGCCCGCCGAACGGAAAATCTTCGTTCAGGCCCAGGATGTCGATCGAGGCCGGCTTCGTCCCCGGCTCCAAGATCAACAGGGCCTTGGCCGTTCCCAGCCGGTGCTCGAACACCGCCCGCCGCCCCACGATGGTGATGCTTTTGATGTCGGGCTTGGGACTCGCCCCGCCATCCTCTTCGATCGACACCACCTCCCACTGGCCTTCCAGGGCCTTGCGGGCCGCGATGGTGGCGGCAAACTCCGGATTCGGCTTCAGCCGGTTCACCTTCAGCTCGGCCTCGGACACGTAATACTCCAGCTCGCGCGACCGCCACAAACCGGCGTGGGCCAGATTCATCATCCGGTCGAGATGCGCTTGCGTGGCCAGCAGTTTCTTCTCGTCCTCGTCGGCCAAGGCCAGATCGTGCTCGAGCAGCACGCGCGACCAGTGATACACCTCCCAGCCAAAAGCGTCCCCCGCCTCGAAAAACCCAAGCGACTCCTCGAACGACCGCTCGGCCAGCTCGCGCAGCTCTTCGAGCGCGGCCCGATCGGCGTCGTGAGCCGTCTTGCCCCCGGCTTTGTCGCCGCCCGATTTTTCACCGGTCCCTTTTTCGGCCGGCTTGTCGGCCGCCGCGCCGTCCGCTTTGCCGGCCGCGTTATCCGCCAGCTTGCCATCCTCAGGCTCTTTGCCATTCATCCGGCCTGCACAGCCCGCCAGCACCAGGCCGGCAAGCACGATAGGGGAGAGCAAGCGAACCAGTGGCCGTTGGCCGCCGCGAGGGGCGAGCGATGGGGCAAGCATGGCATGATCCTTCGAAGTTCTGGAACCAACGCGTTTTTCTTGGCAGCTCTTAATCGGGGTCAATCGTTCTTTCGCCGGACGCCGGTCGTCGGCCGCCGTCGCAATCAACCGCCTGCTGGCACACATCCGGCCGCTTCAGGACACTCTCTATCTATACTGTATCTCTACACTGTATCGATCGAAACCGGCGCCGCGGCCGCCAAACGTCTTCCGCCGAGCGTGCCCCCCGCTCTCGGGGCAGGCCCGCTTTACGGGGACTGTCCCAAATTTGCGCGGCAAATTGGGACTGGCCCCTTCCCCAGTGCCGGTCGGAGCTCGCCGTTGGGCCGCCTCGTGCCAGCGAGCAACGCGAGCGGGTCTCTCACGCTACCGCGGCAGCGGTCACCAGCACCGGCACTTTGCCGGAAAATCCTTCCCCCAAATTGCTTCGAAAACACTTCCAAAAGCGCTCTGGACGTAACGCCCCTCCTTTGCGACACTTCCGCCCCAATCTTCCTTTGGCGAGCGGGCGTTCGTCGCCGAAGCCCACACTCGTGGCGGAGCGATTCGTATGGATTTCGCACCTGTGAACATGGCATCAGGCAGTATTCTTCTTCCCGGCTCGGGTGGCAGGCGTTCGTCGCGCGGCGGCGTGCCTGCTCGGCCGGCGGCCGGCTCGATGCGCCGGTTCGCGCGAGCGCTCTCGATCTCGCTCGTTGCCGGTCTTGTCCTGTCTTCCGGCGTGGTTCACGCAGGCTTGTCCGATTGGCTGTCGTCGTCCGACGCTGGTCAAAAGCAGCAGCCGCAGAAACACGTGGTCAAGAAGGCCGGCATCGGTCAATCGACCAAAAAACCGACCAGCACGGCAAGCCGGATGTTCAACAGCATCACCTCGGCGCCGCGGAAGGTGGCCACCAACACGATGTCGGCATTGGTGCCCAGCAAGAAGACGGCCCCCTCGAAGTCGCGCACGGTGCCGCGCAAGCTGGTCTCGAACGAAAAGCCGTCGATGCTCAAGAATCTCTTTGCTCCTCCGCCCAAGAAGCAGCCCATGACCGTCACCGAGTGGGTCGCCCAGCCGCGGCCGAAGCCTTGAAAGGCTTGAGGCGACAGGCTTGAGGCGACAGGCTTGAGGCTTGAGGGGCTGCGGATGCTCGCTCGCGCGAGCGTTATTGCCCGGGGCCGCCTACGGCGGCAAAAAAAGAATCCGCCGCGGCTTCGCCGGGTATAGGTTCAAGACATAGGTAACAGATTTGGTTCAGGACATGGGTGGCGCGCCGGGGCAGA
>DATJTR010000552.1:0-11196 GCA_035503215.1 Pirellulales bacterium | reverse complement strand
TCGGCCCTCACGGTGCATGGCCGCACGGCGGCCGACTATTTCAAGGGCTCGGCCGATTGGGACCGCATCGCCGAAATCAAGCCCCACCTCAAACGCATCCCGCTCATCGGCAATGGGGACCTGGCGTCGCCGGCCGCCGTGGTCGAGGCCTTCCGCCGCTATCCGGTCGACGGGGTGATGATCGCCCGCGCGGCATTATCGAAACCGTGGCTGTTCGGGCAGGTCCATGCCGCGCTGCGGGGCCTGCCGGTTCCCCCCGATCCGTCGCTCGAGGAAGAGCGGCAGTTGCTGCTCGATCATTACCGGCTGGTGTGCGATCGTTTCGGCGACGACAAGGGGACGATTCTGATGCGGAAATTCGCCTGCTGCTATGCCCAAGGCCGGTACGGCGCCCGGCATTTCCGCACGCAAGTCGCCCATGCTTCCACGCGCGACGAGTTTTACGCCGTGGTGGAGCAATACTTTCCCCGTGAAGAAGCGGTCGCCGCGGGCGGCGCCGCTGGCGAAGAGACCGCCTGATTCTCGTGCAGTTGGCCCAATCGGGGGCCGTTTCACTTTGCCACGGCAAACTCGGCCGCAGCCTGCGATTTGCAAAGGGGGGGCCGCCTACCCGTCCGACAATGGCAGTGCAAGCAGACGCAAGGCGAACAAGCGTTCTTCGGCCTATTGGCGCGATCAGTTGGCCGAGTCGCTCGGCGATCCACCCACTAGGGCGACGTTGCTGCCAGCCACGCTACGGGGCAACTTCCGCTGGTGCTGCCAGGCTCGTTCCAACTCGGCCACGCTGGCAAGGCCATAAACCTCGCGCAGCGAAGCGTCGTAACCTTTGTCGAACGAGACGTTCACGAAGCGGATGAAATCGTCGGTCGACCGCTGTTGGGTCAAATACTCGACCAACGACAGGCTTTGCCCGTAAAAGGCTCCCCAACGGTTCCCGGCCGGATAATCTTCCAGCGTCAGCAGCTCGACGACGCGGAAGGCCGAGCGATCGGCAATGGCCCCGGCCATTTCGGCCTTGTGACGCTGTTGCTTTTCCGCGGGATCGGCCAGCAGAGCGGCTCCTTCGTCGATCCAGCGGGGAACGACCCGATTCAGAAAGCAATCAGCCAGAATCACGTGGGTCAATTCATGCGGCAAGGCGGCCGTTTGCCAAGACGATTGCGGCGAACGGACATCGACTCTGCGCAGCGAAACGCTGCCATCCTTATGATCGACCAACGAGGAAGCGACCGTCGATACGCCACCGGCCCCGACTTCCCGCAAATAGCTGTCATCGTTGGGATGCAGCACGATATCGCACTTGGGAGTCCAGTTGGCCGTTCCCTCGACGGCGTGCCACTTGGCACACAATTGGCCTCTCAGCCGCTCGCAGGCCTCGCCCACTCGGGCATCGACCGGCCGCGTGCCGTAATTCAAGATACGGAAATTCGTCGTTTCGACGACTTGCCAGCTTGCCGGGGCAGCGTGCTGGGCAGACCCTCTTTGAACGGTCGACCGGCTGGCGGCGCGGGCTTCGGCGCCCCACGCGCGGTTGCCACCCGAAATTCCGGATAGATCCAAATTGCCGACCGCGATGATCGCGACGATGCATCCGAGCAAACCACCAGCAAGCGAGGACCAGCGGCGAGATTTCCATACCATCATTCCGGCGCGCTCCAGAGTTGCTAAGGGTCGATGCAGAACAGCTAGAGTCGTCTGCTCGGAGCAACTACTGGGCCGGAGCGCGCCGGCGGAGTAAAGATCAAGTCATAAATCGAAATTCGACAGCCATTTGTGATTGCGCGCACATTGCCAGCCAACCCGCTAACCCCCAGGCCGCGGTACTCGCTTTGCCTAGCCCCTGCGCATCCCCAAGCTGCATCCCTAAGCAGCCAGTTTGCAGGTCTGCCGGCGCGGGGCTCCTACCGCTTGGCACGGTCGCACCGACGGCAAGCGCGCAGCGCGATCGCTCCAGGCATTCTGGGGGGATTTGAGGCCCAAGCGGATCAGCGGCCCGGTGCCGGACGCACCCGCTTCTGCACGTCGGTTTCCAACGTGCCGAACGCCGCTTCATGCCGCTGCACCGACATGTGCAACGCGGCCAACAGACGCTTCGCGGTGTAATAGTTCAACACGATCCGGTCCGAAATCTGGATCGGTTCGGTCGGCACCGGCGTGGCCTGCGAGTTCAGACCGAACTCGATGATCAATTCTTCCGGCGTCCCCGTGACGCGGCAAAAATTCGAATACGCCGTCCGGGCATGGGCCGAATCGATCGGCATCGCTTGCTGGGCGGCCGGGCCAACGGGGGCCGCGCTCGTCGGTTCGCTGGGAGCATCAAGATTCAATTTGGCCAACGGAGTCTCTCCTTCATCTTGGGGGGGAAGTCGGTCTCGGGTCGAATCGACCCGCAAACGTGGCTGCGTGTCTCGGCCTCTGGTCCGCTTTGCGCTGGCTCCGCGCCGCTGGGGCGAAGCCGCGCCCGCTTTGGCCACAGCGGCGGGATGATTACGAAAATGCGCGCTCGAAGTGCGATCCGCCCGCTGTGCGGTCAAGCGGCCAAAACAGCAGTTGAAGCGGAAACGCCGAAATTGGCAAGAGGCATGAGCGCCTTGTTAGCGCCTGGGCACTGGCGCGACGCCCGAACCCGGGACCGGCTGACCAGCCCCCGCCACGACCGCGGCAGGCCGGGCAAGCGGGGAAATCCGCGTATCGGGCTTTCAGCCCTTGCGCTCCGGACCGACCACCATGCAGGCGTCGGCCGGCTGCACACTGGCCGCCCCGGCCGGCGTCATGGCAAAATTCGGCACCAGGCAGAGGAACTTGAGCGGCTGGCTGCCGGTATTGCGGAACTGATGCACCTCGCCCGGCACGACGTAAATCACGTCCCCCGCGGAGAGCGGATGTTCCCGCTCCCCCTCCAACACCACCCCCGACCCCTCCAGCACGAACACCTCGTGCTCGTAGGGATGGCTGTGCCGGGGGGTATGGCCGCCGGGGGCGACTTCGAATTGCCGCATGGCGAACGTCGGCGTGCCGTCCTCGGGACCCAGCAGGCGGCGCATCTGGCAGCCCACGGCCCCGTCCATCGGCACCGGCGCTTTTTCGACGGCTTCGAAATGATTGACTTTCATGGCTCCGCTTCTCCTCGCAATATCAGCCCGAAGTTCGCACGAGCGGCGCGCTCGGCCGCAAACGGTTCGCGTGCCGGTTCCGGTTACTTCTTCCGCTTCTCGGCGCCCTGCTGGCTCCAGAATCGGTCGGTTCCCATGGCCAGAAACGACATGGCCGCCAAGACCGCGACCTCCGCCATCAATAATACCATTCCGCGGCGATCGAGAAACTCCATCAGCGGGTGCCGCTCCGCGGTGATCGCCCGCGCCGAAATCGCCCGCAGCGCCATCACTCCATACGCGCAGGCCGTCACCACGAACGCCACGCTCACCACGACCAAGAGCGGATAGAACGGATTCGTCGGTCGTTTCACGGGAAGGCTTGAGGGGTGAGGCTTGAGGCTTGAGGGAAAACGCTTAAGCCCAATTTCTGAGCTTGGGTGAAATCGGTATCGGCTTTGGCTTTCTCGTCTTTCTGCAAGTACGAGCAGCCCCGAGCATAGAATCTGTACCCATCTTTCGGATTGATCCGAATCGCCGTCGTAAAATCGGTGATCGCGTTGTCGTAATCACCCTTATTGTAGTGCGCGCAGCCGCGGACGCAGTACGCCTCGTCGTCCTTCGGATTGAGTAGAGCGGCGTCGGTGAAGTCAGCAACCGCGTTGTCGTAATCATCCCTCGTGAAGTACGTCAAGCCACGATTGTAGTACGTACTGGCTTGTTCCGGATCGAGTCTAATAGCCTCGGTGTAGTCAGCAATGGCTTTGTCGAACTCGCCAGTCTTATGATAAGCATAGGCACGCCCCCAATAGACTTCGGCATGTCGTGAATCCAACCGAATGGACTCGGTGAAGTCAACGATCGACTTGCCGAAGTCGCCCTTCATTTCATAAGCATGGGCTCGGCCCCAATACGCCTTGGCAGATTGTGGATCGAGTCGAATGGCCTCGGTGCAGTCGGCAACGACCTTGTCGAGCTCACCTCTTTTTTGATAGGCAACCCCTCGGCCACGGAATGCTTCCGCAAATTGCGGGTTGAGGCGAATTGCCTCCGTGTAGTCCGTGATGGCCTGGTCGAACTTGCCGGTCCAGCCGTGGTAGTTACCCCGTGTGAAATACGCCTCGGCCAACATTGGATCAAGCTGGACGGCCTTGTTAAAGTCCGTGATGGCCTTGTCGAATTCGCCTTTTCGCAAGTAAGCGTCGCCCCGGCTGGAGTACGGCTGAGCGTTTTGTGGATTCCGACGAATGGCCTCGCTGTATGAAGCTATCGCTCCATCGAAATCCCCTTTGTCGCGCAGCAAATTGCCCCGCTTTGTTGCTTCGTCTTCTGGGCTAGGCATGACGAGCTTTCCCTCTCAGCGCGTAGGCCATTCCTTGGCCTGACCGACTCGGTCCGAATTGGCACGCTTCGCGATTGCCGCGGGCACGGCACATTTTTCTTCGCCCTCAAGCCTCACCCCTCAGGCCTCAAGCCTTCCTCAAGCCTCAAGTCTCCTCTCTCCCGCCGCGGGCCGGCGATCACCCAGGCCGCTTCGGCCAGCATCAAGGCCGCCAGGCCGATCAGCACCACGGCCACCCAAGGCACGGGATCGAGCGTTACGCCCTCGGCAAACTTCTTTTGGATGATCGACACCAGCGCCCAGGTGCTCATCGTATACATCAGGCCGGCCGGAATGCCGGTTACCAGCCACACCCACCACACCCGCCGCGTCTGCCACAGCCACACCGTCACCCCCAGCAGCGTCAGCGCGGCCAGCAATTGATTGCTCGCCCCGAACAGGCTCCAAAACACCTTCCAGGCCGGCAGGGGATTGCCGGAAGCATCGAGGGTCGGCGGCTGCAGCAGAAAGAACAGCGGCACGGCGGCCGTCACGGCGGTCGCTCCCCAGCGGCCGACGCGGTCGTGCCGGCCGGTCAGTTCTTCCAGGATGTAACGCCCCAGCCGCGTGCAAACATCGAGCGTGTCGTAGACAAACGTCGTAAAGGCCATCAAGCCGAACGAAATGCCGAAGGCGACGGGGATGCCGATCACGCGCAAAAAATCCCCCACGCCGACGGCATACAGGTAATTTGGATCCTTGCCGATCAGCTTGTGGCCGATCGAAAGTTTCATCACGCAGCACAGCGAAACGACCGCCACCATTGCTTCGAGCAGCATGGCGCCGTAGCCAATCAGCTTGGCGTCGGTCTCGCGGCGCAACTGTTTCGAGGTCGTGCCCGAGGCGATCACCGAATGAAAGCCCGAGCAGGCTCCGCAGGCGATCAGCACGAACAGCATCGGAAACAAGGCATCCCCTTTGGGCGAAACCCAGCCGGTGAATTCGGGATACTCGACTTGCCCACCGCCGAAGAGCACTCCCAGCATTCCGCCGCCGAGGGCCAGATACAAAAAGTAGCCTCCCAAGTGGCCGCGCGGCTGCAACAAGAGCCACATCGGAATCACCGAGGCCACGAAGCAATAGGCTAAGAGGGCCACGTTCCAGACCCGCTTGGCCTGGTACGGATCGAGATGAAAGAGCTGCTCGACGTCCAGCGGAATCTTCTGCCCCGCCCAGATCGCCACCCCTACCAGCGGCAGGAAGATCACGGTGGCCCAGGTGATCGACAGCCGGGTGTAGCGCAACAACAGTCCCATGATGATCGGCAAGGCCAGATACAACAGCGAACTCGTCGCCACGCCGCCGCCGAGGATTTCGATCTTCTGGCCGTCGTCCAGTTCCAAGGTGCCGATGAAGGCGCTGGCCGTGACGTCGGTGAAGGCCACGATGATGTACACCAGGCTCAGCCACACGAACGCCAGAAACAGCAAATACGCCCGGCCGCTCATCTGGTCGCGGACCACTTCGGCGATCGAGCGGGCGTTGTGCCGAATCGATGCCACCAGGGTCGTGAAATCGTGTACCCCGCCGATCAACGTCGAGCCGAACAAGATCCACAGCCAGGCCGGCAGCCAGCCAAAGGCCACGCCCGCCACGATCGGGCCGACGATCGGCCCCGCCGCGGCAATGGCCGAAAAATGTTGGCTCAGCAGGAACTTCGGCTCGATCGGTGCATAATCGACGTCGTCGCGGAGCGTCACCGCCGGCGTCTCGGCTTGCGGGTCGAGCTCGAGAAGCCGCGTGAGCAGCGTGCCATACGTGAAATAGGCCAGCGATAGCACGACCGCCGAAATCACTACGATTGCCAACAGAGTCATCGGTCGCCTGATCGTTCCGGGGGCTGAGGATTCCGGGGATTGTCGCCGCGATCGTTGTCGATTCTCTCGCCTGTCATGCGCCGCCGGCATTTGTCATGCCCCGTCGGCGGCGGACGGCGAAGCGCGACGCTCGGCACGCACCACGAACCGATAGTTTGATTACAAACGACGATTGCGTGCAATCGCGAAATTCAAAACTGAAATATACCACGCTCGCCGTGTCGCGATACGCCGGCCGCCGGCTCGTTGCCCCAGGCACCGCCAGGCGGTTGGCGGTCGTCGCCCGGTAGTTGTACTGCCGAGAAGCAAGCGGTAAACTCTCGTCTTCTCCGGGGATTTTCACCCCAGCGGCGGGGATTCTCGGAACCGTCAGCCGCTTGTGATGGGGCTGTTTTCAGCTTGTCGTCTTTGGCCCGTTCGGGGTCGCCGGCAGGTTGCCGGTCGCGGAGGGCCGGGGCAGTCCTGCGCGGCCGACTGGGCCAGTGCCTATCGCGTCGGTGTTCGTTTCCCTCCGGGCTAGTTGGGCGTTCGTTTCGCATTCGTCGGTCGGCGCGGCCCACGCTTCGGTCGGCCCTGTCCTCACGGCGAATGCCGCGGCATGGAGCTGCGCGAGTTCGCGGCTCTCTGCCGCCGTCGGCGTTTCAAAACCCGCTCGTGGATTGGGCGGTTCAAGCGACGATTTTCCGGAGGCAAAACGGTCTCTCATCCCACTCTTCTTCCAATCTGCGAGGCGAACAATGAGGCGCGCTGTCGTACCGGCTTTGGCCCTGGTGGCGATCATTACCTTGGGTGCGGCCGGTTGGCTGCAAATCCAGCCTCACGTCGTCGTCGGACAGGACGAGCCGGGCCTAGCAGTCCCTCTGATCGACGACGTTCCGAAGGATCGACCCGAGGCAAAGCCGGACGAGTCCCTGATCAACGACGAGCCCAAAAACCCGGCCGAGGCCAAGGCCCTGGCCGATAGCGAACGCGGCATCGAGCCCAGTGCGCCCGCTCACCACGAGATCACCCTGTTCGAGCCCTTCCGCAGCAACAAATACGCCCTCTACGAGCAGATCGCGCTGGTGGCCAACGTCGTGGTGGCCCTGGCCGGCCTCGCCTACGCACTCATGCTCGTGGGCCAGGTCAAACGGGCGCCGCAAGGCACGCAGCGGATGCAGGAAATCGCCCACGCCGTGCGCGAAGGGGCCAATGCGTATCTGTACCGCCAGTTCAGCGTGGTCATCGTGCTGATTTTGATCATCACCGGTCTGCTCTACCTGGCTGCCAAGCAAGCCCACGTGCAAGACGAAATCTCGATCGGCCGGGCCGCCTCGTTCTTCGTCGGCGCCGTCTTCTCCGGCCTGGTCGGCTTCATCGGCATGCGGTTGGCCACGATCGGCAACCTGCGCGTCGCCGCCGCCGCCCAGCACAGCTTCGGCCAGGCCCTGCAGCTAGGCTACCGTACCGGCACGATCACCGGCATGCTCACCGATGGCTTGGGCCTGTTGGGGGGCTCGGTCATCTTTTTGATCTATGGCGAGCACGCCTACGAGGCCTTGCTGGGCTTCGGCTTCGGCGGCACGCTATTGGCCCTGTTCATGCGCGTCGGCGGCGGCATCTACACCAAGGCGGCCGACGTCGGCGCCGACCTGGTCGGCAAGCTGGAAGCGGGCATTCCCGAAGACGATCCCCGCAACGCCGCCACGATTGCCGACAACGTCGGCGACAACGTCGGCGACTGTGCCGGCATGGCGGCCGACATTTTCGAAAGCTACGAAGTCACGATCGTGGCCGCCATGATCCTGGGCATCGCCAGCTTCGGCCACAAAGGGGTCATCTTCCCGCTGTTGGTTCGCGCGATCGGCGTCGTGGCCAGCATCATCAGCACCTACAGCGTGCGCGCTGGGGACAAGGGGACCGCCGGCGAAGCCATGAAGAGCGTCAATCGCGGTTTCGTGATCGGCTCGATTCTCAGCATCCTCGGCTTTGTCGCCCTGGGCTTCATCTACCTGCGGTTCGACAACACCTATCTGTCCGAGTACCCGCAGGCCACCGCCGGCTTCCCGGGAGTCAGCCCGGCTGAGGTCGCTGCCGGCACGGTGACCAACGTCACCGCCGGCCTGCCCACCTGGGTCACCTTCGGCATCGCCGGGCTCGACATGCGGGCGGCCTGGACCTGCCTGATCGGCATCATCCTGGCCGTGGTGCTCAACAAGTGCACTGAGTATTACACCGGCACCGAGTACGAGCCGGTAAAAAGCCTGGCCAAGAACTGCAGCACCGGCCACGCCACGAACATCATCCAAGGCTTTGCCGTCGGTTACGAAAGCACGGTGGCCGCGGCACTCATCATCTCGGCCGCCATCGTGGCCAGCGTGCTCGTCTATTGGGGCACCAACGCCACGTTCGTCGCCTTCGGCGTGGCCATGTGCGGCATCGGCATGCTCACGCTCACCGGCAACACCATTTCGATGGACGTGTTCGGCCCCGTGGCCGACAACGCCAACGGCATCGGCGAAATGGGCTACGACGCCAAGGCCATGGGCGAGGCCCAATACAAAGTGGCCCGGCAGACCCTGGCCGACCTCGACGCGGTGGGCAACACCACCAAGGCCATCACCAAGGGCATCGCCATCGGCTCGGCCGTCATCGCCGCCGTGTCGCTGTTCAACAGCTTCATCGTCTCGGTCGGTTCCGGCGGCGGCGGTGAAAACGAAATCATCAAACCCGACGTCTATAAAGGCGTCGCCGACATGCTCACGATCTCCAATCCGATGCTCTTCGTCGGCCTGCTGATCGGGGCCAGCGTGCCGTTTCTGTTCAGCTCGATGACGATTCGCGCCGTCGGCCGCGCGGCCTATCTGATCGTCAAGGAATGCCGCATCCAGTTCCGCGACAAGGAAATTTGGGCCGGCACCAAGCGCCCCGATTATGGCCGCGTGGTCAACATCTGCACCGGCTCGGCTCAGAAGGAACTGATCGGCCCGGGACTCTTGGCCATTCTCGTGCCCGGCATCGTCGGTTTCGGCTTGGGCATCATCGGCCTGGCCGGCTTTCTGGCCGGCATGATCGTCAGCGGTCAATTGCTGGCCGTCTTCATGGCCAACGCCGGTGGCGCCTGGGACAACGCCAAGAAAACGGTCGAAGACGAGCCCCGCGACCTGGTGGCCAACACCGGCAAGGGGAGCGAAAAGCACAAAGCCGCCATCACCGGCGACACGGTGGGCGATCCCCTCAAGGACACCGCCGGCCCGGCCATCAACCCGCTGATCAAGGTGATGAACATGGTCAGTCTGCTCATCATCGCGCAGATTCTGCCGTACGACGCCAGCGTCGTCGCGGAGCTGAAAAAGTTGGGCGTGCCCGACCTCGCGGGCAAGGCTCCCGACACGTTCTACTGGGTCTCGCTGGGCGTGTGCGTCGTCGGCCTGTTGTGGGCCGTGTGGCAAAGCAAGCGCGAAGGGGGCTCGATGGCCGAGAGCTGAGGGCGGCGTTTGGCGTCATCCAGCGCGATCACCTGCGGTTCATTCAACCCACGCACCTCTGGCGCGTGGGTTTTTTTACGCGCATTGGTCCCGAGGGGTTTAGAAGTATGTGGTGGCTTAACAGACGCCTAACCGTCGTTTCGGAACCCCGCAAATCCTTGTGGGGGATGTCATTTCTCCCGATTTCATGCCAAAATACTTGACTGGCCGGCTCTGCTAGGTCGGACGGCGTGGCGCCCACTTAAATCTCAACTCCGCTCGGGCACTTTGCAAAGGAGAATGATCTTGAGGAAGTCAATTGCTTTCTGCCTGTTGTTCGTCGCCGCACTCACGCCGGCCCGTTTCGCCGCTGCGTCGGCCGCGACCATTACCTTTGCGGCGCCGACGATCGACATCCCCTACAACCCCTATTCGGCAACGGACGGCTATTTCGACGTCACCCTCACCGACTCGGCCGCTGGCGACACGCTCGCTCAGTTTCAGGCGTCCATGATTCTGGATCCGGGCATCAGCAATGTCAGCATCACCGGTGCCGACTTGGGGCAGTTGACCAATCCGTATAACCCGAACCCCGAAGGCACCTACCCCGTCGGCGAGTCGCCGAACTTGATCGACCCGTACGTGTTCAATGGCAACTCGGCCGACGTATCCAGCGACAATGTGGGCTACAACGATCCGACCGACGCCGACCAAGCCGACCTGACGAATTCGGGCACGGTGACGTTGACCGCTAATACGGTCTACAGCCTGGAACAGGTCTATTACGACGTTCCCGCCAACACCCCGTTTGGTACGTACCTCTTGACCTTCGACACCACCCCTCCGGGCAACAGCCTGCAAAACGACGTGGGTGCAAACTTCATCAACCTGGTCAGCAACACGAACACGACGTCGTACGCGGCACCTGGCACAGTGATCGAAGGCGCGATCGTCGTGTACCTGGATCCCGAGCCGAGTTCGCTCTGCCTGATGTCGCTCGCAATCGTCGGTCTGTTCACGCTGCGCGCGAAGCTCTTGCGTCGCACCGCTTAATCCGCTCTCGCGTCGGTCGCACTTGAAAAGGAAAACGCTCGTGAGAAGAGGATTGACGCTTGGCCTGCTGCTCGTTGCCGCACTCATGCCCGCGCGATTTGCCGCCGCGACCATTACGTTCGAGGCTCCCGCCGTCCCTGTTGCGTTCGGCGCTAACGACCAGACGGGCTACTTCGACGTCACCATCACCGACTCGGTCACCGAAACGCTGGCCCAGTTCCAGGTCACGCTCCTGTTCGATCCTGGCATTAGTGACATCACCCTCACCGGGGCCGACTACGGCCAGCTCAGCAATCCGTATAACACGTTTTCCGAAGGCACCTACGCCGCCGGCGATTCGCCCAATCTGATCGATCCCTACGTGATGGCCGGCAATTCGGGGGCCGTCTCCGCCCAGGTTGTTCCGT
>DATJTR010000551.1:0-7704 GCA_035503215.1 Pirellulales bacterium | reverse complement strand
CTGATCGACATACATTTCGGCCTGGAATTTTGCGTGCGTCGCCAGCACGATGCCGCAACTGGCCGCACTCAGCGCCACCAGCGGAATCTTCTCCGCGACGCGCCACCAGAACACCGGCGAGCTTACGAGCCAAGGTGCCCGCACACCCGCCAACCGTTTCAGCGGCCAATAGTCGAGCAGCAAGAGCACGAAAGGAACGGTCACCAGCATCGGCTTCGACATCAAGCCGAGCGCGAGACAAACCAGCACCGCCAGATAGCGCGCCCACGAAGGCCGTTCGGTCCACAGGGTGTAAGCGCCCAGCGTGAGCATGAAAAACAGCCCGCTGAGCATGTCACGCCGTTCAGCCAACCAGGCAACCGATTCGACGTGCAGCGGATGAATGGCAAACACGGCCGCCACCCAGGCGCTACACCAGAGTGTTGTTGCGCTCGGGCCCGCTGGCGCGACCCTCACGCCGCTCCCTTTTGCGCTGTCGGCAACGCTCGCTGGTGTTGCGCTCGGGCCCGCTGGCGCGGCCAACCTTCGGTCGGTGGCCGGCGCCGCTCGGTGGTCGGTCATCCGCAGCAGCACCAAAAACAGCAGCACCGACGAAGACGCGTGCAACAGCACGTTGGTCAGATAGTGCCAGCCCGGCTCGAGGCCGTAGAGCTCGCTGTCGAGCATGTGCGAGAGGACCGTCAGCGGATACCATTCGCCAAACGGGCCGCTGGAAAACGCCCACTCCGTCCCCTGCCACGTCAATCCCGACCTGACATACGGATTGTGGGAGACGTAGACTTCGTCGTCGTAATCGACAAACTGATGATGCAGAGTCTGGCCGAATACCAATCCCACGGCCAGCACCAACAACAGGCAAATCGCCCAGACCGAAAAGATCCGGCCGCGAGCCGTCGGTTTGGTTTCGGCTGCCAGATGAATTTGCCCGGGGATCGGGTCGCAGCATCCCGCATCCGTGGCGATATCGTGGTCGAGCGAGTGGTTCACTTCACCCCCCGCTTCGTACGTGAAAGGTGTCAGCGAAATGTGCCAATCAAAGCCACCTGCGCAGTGCGTCGGCGATATGCATTGAAGTGACTCCTTGCCTAAAGGCTGGAAGCCCTCCCGTTTTTGGCCCGGCAGCCAACGCCAACTGCGCGGCTAAAGTCTCCCGGAAACCAACTCTTGGCGCTTATTCCAATTCTACATCTTGACATCGCCCGCCTTCAACGCGACGGGCGATTCTGGCGCGATTGGCTAAAGAACGCCGCCGGCTTAACGCCCGCCATTCTCCGTCGCTTCCAGCAGCGCGATGGCGGCCGTAAAGCCGTGCAAAAAGTTCTGCCCGCCGATCGGTCCGATTTCGCCGGCCGCAAAGAAACCGGCCAAGGGAATCTCTCCCAAACAATCGGCAATCGCCGCGGCGTCGTGGTTCGGCTCGGCAAACAGCCGCGTTCCCCGGCCATTGCAGGTGAATAGCAATGCACCAGCCGGGGTCGCCCGCCCCTCGTTGGCGGCAGTAAGCAACCGCCGCAAATCCTCGTCGGCCGATTGGGCGTCGCGCACATGGAACTGCACCGTCTGGCCGACCCGGGCGAAATCGCCAATCGCGATCGCTCCCGAATCTGGGTCGAAACCCAGCACGTTCCGGATCAAAAAATCACCCGGGGCAAACCCCGCCTGATATTCGTTGATGACCCGCCCCACGTGGAGGCCTTGCTTGACCAATTGCTGCTGTTCGGCCGGCAGCGATGCGAATAGTTCCTGCAACTGCCCGAGCGCCGGCTTGCCTCCCAGCTCCAGAATCACATTTTGCTGCGCCCGGGTGATGACCAGCGGCTTGCCGATCGGCCGGCAGCCCTGCGAAACGACCGAGCGAACCCGGATTCCGCCCGACAGCCGCACGGCCACCGCTCCCTCGCGATAAACCTGGCCATTCAGGAGCAGCCGATTGTCATCGGGCTGGGCGCCGCCGCTGGCCATTCCCCCCAGCACCGGCAAACCCGGCCGGTCTTCGCCCAGGCGTGCCAGCAGAACGTCGGCCGGAAACGAAAACGGATCGGCCAGCAGGATGAGTGCCGCCCCCTTCGGCCAATCGCCCTCGATCGCCTCGGGCCAGCCGACAAACGTTCCCCCTTCCTCGCGACGGAAATCGAGGTGGAACGGCAACACGTCGACGCCGGGCAAACGCGCGGCCCAAACGCTCAGGGCCGGCTCCCCCTCGACTTCGCGGCGGCCGCCGACGACCGCCTCGGCCGAGACGCCCAACAGATGCTTCGTCGGCAAGCATTCTCCCAGCCGGGCCGCGAGCTCCTCGGCCTGATCGGCATGGTGATACGAAAAGAAAGCGATCGCCAGATCGGCCGGCCCACCAAGTCGTTCGGCAACCTGCCCGCCGACTTCGCCCGCGGCGGCCGACGAATCCTCTTGAGTGGACAGCGCCGCCGCACACTGAAATGAAACATCCGTCATCAAGGCCTCCCAGAAATCGCGGCAACGGAGCACAGTAAAACGACAAAAACGCCAGATTTCTGCTGGCAAGACGGCCGACAGTATCCCAGTCTCGGGCCGCTGGCTGCAAGCCGCTTGCGTTCCGGGGGGGAGCAGGACAAGATGGACGGCGGCAAATCCGGACCGACCTGCCGATCGATCAGAAATCGTTGGCTCGCCACCGGGACCCATGGATCAAACGCCGCAGCGGAAAGTCACCCGTGTCACGCCAACCGACGAAATCGCGCTGTGCGGCCCTAGGCCTTTTGGCCCTGGCGGCCATCGCGCAGTTGAGCTGGACCATCGCCGATGGCGAGGACCGGCCTGCGGCCGCCCCTCCGGCGGCGGCCGGCGAGCCCAAACCTTCGCAATACGCGCCGGCCGCCGACCTGATCGACCAGGCCGAGTATTACATCGGCCGGATCGGCGAAGCGCTCACCGACGAAAAGGAGTTCAACGAAGACCTGCAGAAGCGGACTGCGAACGACGCGAATACCCTGGCGGTGATCGCGCTGGTGCTGGCCAAGCACGACGAGGCCAACAAACTGCAAGCCGCTCCGTTTCTGCCCGCCACACGCCGGTTGGCCGAAGTCGCCGACAAATTTGGCCCGGCCACGGCCGCCTTGGCCGAAGTGAAAAAAGCGGCCGAAGCCGGCGGCGCGCCGGCCGCCGACGTTGCTTGGGAGCCGGTCGCACCGCTCGATTCGCTGATGCGGCAGGTGCCGATCGTCAATAACTCGCTGCGGCGCGGGCTCGACCCCAACCGCTTCAAGCGTCAGCAAAAGCAGGCCGCCGGCCAGGCGGCCACCCTGGCGGCAATCGCTCAGGCCGCCCAATTCGACCTTTCCGATGCCGATGACGCTTCGGCCGCTGACTGGCGGGCACTTTGCCGCGAAATGCGCGACGCCGCCGGCGGGGTCAACTCTGCCGTTCACGCCGGCGATCCTTCTGGGGCCCAGGCAGGCGCGAAACGACTGGCGCAAAACTGTGACGCCTGCCACGAGAAGTTTCGTGGCGGCAAATGACCCCGAGCAGGCAATTGGAGTCTTCAACTACCTGCGATGTCAGAATAACGACATAAGTCGCTATTCTGCGAGCCACGCGGAGCTGTGCTCTGCACTTGGCGAGGTTGAAAAATGCCACGACGGCATTTTTCAACGGGTACCGAGGTGTCGAAATTCGGGCGAAACCGCGTCTTTTTCAATTGGGAGCAGCGACGAATCGGCCACGCGTTTTTTCGTCGGGCAGGAACCTGTTCCTGATTCCCGGCCGGCCCTCGTGCCCAAGTGGAAGCAAGCTTTCCGGGTTCGCCATCGCCTGCCGGCAAGAGAAAAAATGCCGAGGATTTTCCTCGCTTCGCCGCGCGGCCCGAGCGTGGCAGGGGTCGTAACGCCTGGCGAAAGTTGGCTCGCGCCCGACGATCGATCGTCGTGGCGCGGCCGGAATCGACAACAAACTTTCTCGTTTCCGCCCGGTCTTGCCAGACAGCGCGCACGGCCCGGTGGCGGATGTATTTTTTGTGTTTGCTGCTGTCCAACGACATTGTGCATTGCAAGCCAGTGGTATGTTTGTCTCGGCAATCGGCCAAGCGACCATCTCTGGCTAGCGAGCGCACTTCATGCTAATGCTGCATCGGCATCCGGCTCTCCAATTCAGTCATCCCCTGCCGTACGGAGCGATCCTGCACGACAATGGCGTGCAGTTCGTCGTTTTCAGCCGTTCGGCCACGGCGATGCGCGTGTTGCTTTATGAGAAGGTTACCGACCGCGAGCCAAGCGAAATCGTCGTCTTCAACCGCGAAACCGACCGCTGGGGAGATATTTGGAGCGTTTTCGTGCCCAATCTCACGGCCGGCACGCTCTATCATCTCCAAGCCGACGGACCGTTCGATCCCCCCCGCGGTCAGCGTTTCGATCGCACGGCACGGCTGATCGATCCTTATGCCCGTGCCTTGGCGGGCGAGTTTTTGCCGTCGAACGACGGAGTCATCCGGCCGCCGAAATGCGTCGTCGTCAACGACCAGTTCGATTGGCAGGGAGATCGCCACCTGCGCCGCGATCTCTCGGAAACGGTGATTTATGAAATGCACGTCCGCGGTTTCACCAAGTCGGCGACCAGCGGAGTCGAGCATCCGGGTACGTACCTGGGGGTCATCGAAAAGATTCCCTACCTCAAGTCGCTCGGCGTGACCGCGGTCGAATTGATGCCCGTCCACGAATTCCCCACCAACGGTTTCTGGGGCGAAGCCGATTGGCGGACCAATTACTGGGGCTACGACTCGCTCGGCTTTTTCTCCCCTCACCGCGGCTACGCGGCGGGGACCGAGCCGGGTTGCCAAGTGAATGAGTTCAAACAGATGGTGCGCGCCCTGCACCAGGCCGGCATCGAGGTGATTCTCGACGTGGTCTTCAACCACACGGCCGAAGGCAACGAGCACGGCCCGACTCTCAGCTTCAAAGGCCTGGAAAACCAGGTCTATTACATGCTGGCCGGCGGCGGCGAGTATTACCGTAACTATTCGGGCTGCGGCAACACGGTCAACGGCAATCACCCGATCGTCCGCGAGATGATCTTCTTGTGCTTGAGGCATTGGGTCCACAACTACCACGTCGACGGCTTCCGCTTCGATCTGGCTTCGATCCTCAGCCGCGACCGGACCGGCGAATTGGTGCCCAATCCCCCCCTGGTCGAAGCGATCGCCGAAGATCCGCTGTTGGCCGACAGCAAGATCATCGCCGAAGCCTGGGACGCCGCCGGCGCCTACCAGGTCGGTTCGTTTGGTCAGTTGCGCTGGGCCGAGTGGAATGGTCGCTACCGCGACGACATTCGTCGTTTCTGGCGTGGCGACGGCAGCATGACCGGTCCTCTGGCCACCCGGCTGGCCGGCTCGAGCGATTTGTATCAGCCTGGCGGTCGCCAACCCTATCACAGCATCAACTTCGTCACCTCGCACGACGGATTCCCGCTCAACGATCTCGTCTCCTACTCGCACAAGCACAACGACGAAAACCGCGAGGGGAACCGCGACGGCGACAACAACAACTACAGCTCGAACTACGGTCACGAAGGCCCCACGCGGCGGAAGGAAATCGAACAGCTCCGCCTTCGCCAGATCAAGAACATGCTCAGCACGTTGCTGCTCAGTCAAGGCGTGCCGATGCTGCTGTATGGCGACGAATGCCGCCGGACGCAGCGCGGCAACAACAACGCCTATTGCCAGGACAACGGGGTCAGTTGGTTCGACTGGACGTTGGTCGACAAGAATCCCGAGCTGCTTCGCTTCACCCAGTCGCTGATCCATTTCCGCCGCCGCCAGCCGACGGTCCGCCGCGTTGACTTTTTGCGCGGCGAGCCCGATCTGCCCGGCTCGCTCCCCGACGTCAGTTGGTATGCCCCCGACGGCAAACCGATGAGTTGGAACGGCGAAGGTCCGGCGATCATCTGCCTGTTTGGCGCTCCGGCCACGGCCGACATGGAGCGGACCGCACGGCATTTGCTGATGTTGTTCAACGCCGGCCCCTCTCCGCAGGATTTCGTGCTGCCGACCCTTACGCCCGCGATTCGCTGGCGGAAGTTTCTCGACACGCAGCAAGAGTCGCCCGACGACGTTTATCCCGATCTCGACGGTCCGCCTCCGCCCCGTGGGGGCCAAGTGACGCTCACGCATCATTCGTTGGTCTGCTACGTTTCGGCCAACGTGGCGGGCTAAGTCCGCCCAGCTCACGCGTGCGAAAGCCGAGCGAGCGGCTGCAATGGGCTCATCCGGGGGGATCGCTGGTCGTGCTCGCTCGGCCCGCGATCCCCCGTTTTCGTTCTCACTTCCCCGCATGCGACCGTCTGGCATTTCCAGCGTTAGCGATCTGGCTGACTTTGGCGCCGAATTCCTCGCCACGACTCATCGGCGAGAGCCCGGGCGAGATTCTTGCGATCGTCATCCGCCCGCGCCGGACGCAGGGTTTACCAGTCGCCTACAGTCTTCCGCTCGCTCACAACGCGCGCCACAGTCCTCTCGCGGCAAAATCGCTTTGCCGGGCCCTCGGGCGGGCAAAACGCAGTCGATGCTAGCACTTTCCTTGCGGCTTCATGGCCTTTCCAGGCCGATGTCTGCTTTTGGCCCCCTCGCGGATGCACCGCGACGGTTCCTCGTCTGCCCCCAATTGCTCGCCTGCCGATGTTGCTTCACCCATCCAGCAAAGTCTTCGCCGCCATTCGCCGGACGCTTCCCGCGCTTCTGGTTGGCACGGCATTGTTGGGCGCCATGCCGCTCGCCGCGACCGAGCCCGGCGGGGTGGCCTGGCACCACGACGTCAAAACGGCCTGGCAATCGACGCAATTGCAAGGACGGCCGCTGCTGGTCTTCGTGACCGCCAAAAACTGCATGTACTGCGTCAAGATGAAGCAGGCGTATTCCAATGCCACCGTGGCTGCCACGATCAACCGCTCTTTCGTGCCGCTGGTGCTCGATGGCGAAGCTCCCTGCCCGTTGCTGAACGATCTGGCCGTGAAAGCCTATCCGGCCACCTTCATCATTTCGCCCAATGCCGTCATCCTCGACCGGCTCGATGGCTACGTCACTCCCGACAAGCTGATGGCTCGGCTCACGGCCGCTCAGTCGGTGGCCACCGCCAAAACGGCCGCCCGCGACTAGCGCCCGGCTCGCCACCCTGCCGGTTCACGGCCCTCTTTGCGCCCTCCGCGCATCACCCCTGATCCGAAGCCGCGCCGGTGGCCGCAAACCTAGTTGCCGCTTGACGTTTTTGCTTGAAGCCTGGGCTGCAGACGGCTAGACTAAACTGGGTGGATTCATGACGGATGGAGGCGGCTGCCGGCCGCTTGCCTGGTCAAGGAAAGGTCGATCGCGGGGCGAAGCATTTCACGTCGCTCGCGGCTGCGATGTTCCGAATGGATCGCACCGGCCCGCTGGCATTCGACCGCCGCATGCCGGTGAAGGATCCATCGCCACGCACTCGGGTGCCGTCCGCTGCTGGCACGCCCCGTGCGGGGCCCGTCCGTCGTGCAAGTCTTGATCCGGCATGGGAGCGAGGCGAATGGCGACGGGTGGGCCAAACGAACACGAGATTCCCGACCGGCCATTGCCGGACGAATCGCTGTGGCCCACCGAGCCCCCACGCGGCTCGAGTCGCTCGCGTTCTCGTTCCGCGGGTCCAGGCGATTCGTTCGCGGCCCCCAGAGCGGGGCGCGGAGCCGAGGACCCGGCCGCTCCGCGGCGACGAT
>DATJTR010000550.1:0-16078 GCA_035503215.1 Pirellulales bacterium | reverse complement strand
ACCTGCCCCGACGCACGTTCCTCACGGCCTCGGCCGGCATGACCCTGGCACCCCTGCTGGCCGCGGCCGCTCAGCCGGAAACGCAGCCGGTGCGCGTGGCGGTGATCGGATCGGGAGCTCGCGGCTCGGATTTGATTCGGGCCCTCTCGACCATCGACCAGGCGCAAATCGTCGGAGTTGCGGACGACTACCCGCCCCATTTGGAACAAGGGATCAAATATGCCGGTCCGCAGGCCCAGCCGTTTGCCGACTATCGGCGGATGCTGGCCGAGTTGACGCCGGCGGCCGTGGTCGTGGCGGTGCCGCTCCATTTGCACTATCCGATCGGCATGGCGGTGCTCGATGCCGGTTGCGATTTGTTCTTGGAAAAGACGATGTGCCGCACGATCGACGAGGCCCAGCGCTTGGCTCGCCGGGTGGCCGAATCGGGACGCGTGTTTCAAATCGGCCTCCAGCGTCGCGCCCACCCGATCTACTTACAGGCGGCGGCAATGATCGATGCCGGCATGATTGGCGACATCGTGGCGATCAAAGCCCAGTGGCATCGCAACAACAATTGGCGACGGCCGATTCCGCGCCCCAAGAGCGATCCCGGATGGGCCGCCCTGGAACGCCGGCTCAACTGGCGGCTCTATCGCGACTTCTCCGCGGGCCTGATGGCCGAACTCGGCAGCCACCAGCTCGACGTGGTGAATTGGCTCCTCAAGACAACTCCCAAACGCGTCATTGCATCAGGCGGAATAGACTACTGGCGTGACGGCCGCGAAGTGTTCGACAACATCTTTTGCACCTATGAATATGAGTTCCCCGCCGCCGGCCAAAAGGCCGCCCTCGGCCAAGGCACACAGGCGAGCCGACCCGCCGGCCCACCACGAATCGTGCGGGTCACCTATTCCTCGCTCGGCAGCAACGCTTACGAAGGTGCCGCTGAGTTGATCCTGGGCACGCTCGGCACCTTGTATCTCACATCAAACAAGGGACTGTTGTTCTTGGAGCAAAACGCTCCGGCAGCAAGTGGCAGCGGTAACGATGCCACCGCGAATGGCCCGCCGGCGGCCGACAACGCCAGCGCTAAATCTGGGGGTGCGACCGAAGTCGCCGCCAGAGTCACCGCCGGCAAAACGCTCAAGATGTCGAACGATCCGTGGGCGTTTCGCGGCAAGCCGATCGAAATCGACGTGGCCGAGGGCAACGACACCCGCGACGAACTGGTTTCCTTCCTCGATCACGTTGTCCGGAAAGATCCGCGCACCATTGCCGACGCCCGCGTGGCCTTGGCCGATTGTGCCACCGTGCTGATTGCAAATCAGTCGGCCGAATCGAACACGTGGGTCGATTTTCCCGCCGGCTTGCTCGGTAGCTGAGGCCGGACCTACCAAACTGCTTTGCCACTCGGAGATAGTCTGATGCGTCGCCGCGACTTCTTGACGCTTGCCGCCAGTGGATCGGCTTATTCGCTGCTCGTGCGCCTCGATCAGTCCCCCGTCGCCGCAGCCGAGTTGGCTGCTGGACCAGGGGAGCGATCGGCCGACGAGATTCGGGCCGAGATTGCCCGCCTTGCTCCCTCGGGCGAACTGGCCGCGGCGGCGAGCGAGCCGCACATGCGGCGGGTGGAACTCAATTGCGACGTGCTGGTCGCTGGCGGCGGCTTGGCCGGGGTTTGTGCGGCGGTGGCCGCGGCCCGCGCCGGGGCGAAAGTCGTGCTGGTGCAAGACCGCTCGCGATTGGGTGGCAACTCGTCGAGCGAAATCAAGATGCACGTCGTCGGCGCGAACAGTCATGGAGGCCGCCCCGGCTGGCGCGAAGGCGGCTTGATCGAAGAGTTTCGCCTCGACGACGCAGCCGGCAATCCGCAGCGTAGTTTCGAGCTGTGGGATCTACTGCTGTACGACAAATGCATGAGCGAACCGAATCTGACGCTGCTGCTCGACACCACGCTCTTCTCCGCCAGCGTGAAAGATGGCAAGATCGCGTCAGTCCTCGCCCGCTGCGACCGGACGGAACACCTCTACGAGATCACGGCGAAGCTGTTTTGCGACTCAACCGGCGACAGTCGTCTGGGGCTGGAGGCAGGGGCCGAGATGCGCACCGGCCACGAATCGCGGGATGAATTCGGCGAATCGCTGGCGCCGGTCACGGCCGATCGAAACACGCAAGGTTGCAGCATCCTGTTCACGTCGCGCGACTACGGCCGCCCGATGCCGTTCACGCCGCCCAAATGGGCCCGCCAGATAACGGCCAAGCAGCTCAAGTTTCGCGGCATCGGTTCTTGGGAGTACGGCTATTGGTGGATCGAATGGGGCGGCCAGGTCAATACGGTTAGCGACAACGAGCGGATTCGCTTCGAACTGCTGTCGATCGTGCTCGGCGTGTGGGATTACATCAAGAACTCGGGCAAACATCCCAGTGCGGCCAATTGGGCGCTGGATTGGGTCGGTATGCTGCCCGGCAAACGCGAAGCCCGTCGGCTGGTTGGCGACCACATGCTCACCCAGCAAGACTTGATGGGTCTGAACAGCCCCTTGGAAGACGCGGTGTGCATCGGCGGTTGGAATCTCGACGAACATCCTTCGACCGGTTTCGACGATCCGGAAAAGCCGCCGTTCGTGTCGATCGCTTTAGCCGAGGTCTACAACATTCCGCTCCGCAGCCTTTACAGCAGGAACATTGCCAACCTGATGATGGCCGGCCGGAACATCAGCGCCACGCACACCGCGTTCACTTCGACCCGCGTGATGGCAACCTGTGCCGTCGAGGGACAGGCCGCGGGCACGGCCGCAGCGATGTGTGCACGCGAAGGGCTGCTGCCGCGCGAGATCTTCGCTGATAAGACGAAGCTGCGCGCTCTCCAGCAAACCCTGCTGCGTAACGATCAAACGATCAAAGGTCTGAAGAACGAGGACGAAAACGATTTGGCCCGCCAAGCGACGGTTACTGCTTCGGCCGAAGAAGCGAAATCGCCGGCGGCCACTGTCATCGATGGCCACGTCCGCAGCTTGTCGGGTGGGTCGCATCGCTGGGAGGCGCCGCTCGGACCCGAGGGAGCGTGGCTCCAACTGGCCTGGCCCCAAGCCGTGCGGCTGGCCCAGGTGCAATTCACGTTCGATTCCGGTTTTCAGCGCGAGCTGACGCTCTCGGCCTCGGATGGGGTCACGCGACACATGATTCGTGCACCGCAGCCCGAAACCGTTAAGGACTATCTTGTCGAGTACCGCGCGGCCGCTGGCGGCGATTGGATCGAGCTCCGCCGGGTCGCGGGAAACCATCAACGGCTGCGTCGCCACACGTTCGATCCGGTCGAGGCAGTGGCCTTGCGAGTTACGGTTCAAGCAACCAATGGCGACCCGCTAGCCCGGATCTTCGAAATCCGCTGCTACGGGTGAGCGGCGTTTTTTTCCGACGAACCGGTGATTCACCATTTTTTTGCTCGTCCCCGCGCGCGGGTCGTCCCTCGCCGATCTGCCGCCTGGCCGGTTGCTCCCGGCAGCGACGAAAGGTAAAGTCGTTTGCGAGTCGGCAGGGAGCCAAGAAGAAGCCCTCCCCCCACATCCCACACACTGCCAGGAGTCGTCATGAAGTCCCTTCCTCTGCGTGCCCTGTTCGCCGCCGCTGTCACACTTGCCTTGGTGGCAATCGCCGCCGCCGACACGGTGCTCAAGCCCGACGACTATGTCGCGATCATCGGCGATTCGATCACCGAGCAAAAGCTCTACTCGCTGTACATGGAAGACTACCTCTTGATGTGTCAGCCGGCGTCTCATCTGCGCACCACGCAGTTTGGCTGGGGAGGCGAAACCTCGTGGGGTTTCGCAAACCGCATGGAAAACGACATGATCCGGTTTCATCCCAGCGTGGCCACGACCTGCTTCGGCATGAATGATGGGGCCTACAGCCCGATGAATCCCGAAAAGGCCAATCACTACCGCGAGGGGCAAACCTCGGTCGTCGAAAAGCTTAAGAACGGGGGCGTACGCGTGATCGTCGTCGGGTCGCCCGGCTGCGTCGATGCCGACACGTTCAAGCGCGATCCGAACATGGCCCTGATGTACAACAAGACCCTCAGCGAAGAGCGCGACATCGCCCGCGAAGTCGCCAAAGCCCAAGGCGTGCTATTCGCCGACGTCATCACGCCGATGATCGAAGCCATGACCAAGGCCAAAGAGAAATACGGTAAGGAGTATCACCTGGCCGGCGGCGACGGCGTTCATCCGTCGGAAAACGGCCATCTGGTGATGGCCTACGCGTTCCTCAAGGCGCTCGGCTGCGACGGCGACCTGGGGCACATCAACATCGACTTGGCAGGTGCCAAAGCCGAGGCCAGCGGTGGGCACAAAGTGACCTCGACGACCATCGGCAACGGGAAGGCTAATCTGGAAATCGAAAGCACCCGCTATCCGTTCTGTTTCGATGGCGATCCGACCAAGCCCAACGCCACGCGCGGCGTGATCGAGTTCTTCCCGTTCAATGCCGATCTGAACCGGCTGACGCTGAAGGTAACCGGCGTGAGCCCCGCGGGGGCCAAGGTGACCTGGGGCCCTGAGACGAAGCATTTCACGAGCGAACAACTCGCAGCCGGCATCAATCTGGCCGACCAGTTTCTGGACAACCCGTTTTGCGAGCCGTTCAAGAAGGTGCAGGACCAGATCCGCAATCAGCAGTTCTACGAAACGCCCCTGGTCAAAAGCCTGGTTCACTTCACGCCGGACTATCAAAAGTTCCTGCCCGACGACACGGCGGCCTTCATCGACAAGGCCATTCGTCACGACAAGGAACTGGCCGAAGCGTCGAGCGCGGCGGTCGTGCCGGTGAAGCACACGCTGGTGATTGAAGAAGGATCTTGAAACGGGAACGCGATGAACCGACCGTTGCCGAGCGAATTGGCTGCCTTTCCCGTGACGATCGAGCTGCCCGTGCAGTGGGGTGACCAGGACGCCTTCGGTCACGTCAACAACACGGTTTATTTTCGCTGGTATGAGTCGGCGCGGATCGCCTATCTCGAGCGGCTGGAAATGGCTGACCAACATTCGGCGCTCGGCCTGGGGCCGATTCTGGCTGCCATCGGCTCGAATTATCGCCGCCAGGTGCGCTTCCCCGACCGCGTGATCATCGGCAGCCGGGTGACGCGAATCGGGCGCACCAGCATCAACATGGAGCATGCCGTCTGGAGCACCGCGCAGCAGGCGCTGGTGGCCGACGGCCATTCGACCATCGTGGTCTTCGATTACGTGGCTCACCAAAAGCGCGAAGTGCCGCCTGCGGTGCGGGCGACGATCGAAGGGCTGGAAGGCCGCGAACTTTAACCGCCGCTGCCCCGCGTGGCCGTATCCAGATGTCTCTGCCCGCTGACCCTATTGCCGACAAGCTTAATCAGCCGGTTACGCGGCACATGCGGCACGACCTGGCATGCCTCGAAGCCAGCCAGTCGGTCGGCGATGCCCTGGCCATGATTCGCCAGCATCCTCCCAGCGGCCGCATTATTTACTTCTACGTCGTGGATGATGGCTTGCGGCTGGTAGGCGTGCTTCCCACGCGACGGCTGTTGCTCAGTCCGCCGGAAATGCGCATTTCCCAGATCATGATCACTGCCGTGATCAGCATTCCCGACACGGCCACGGTCTTGGACGCTTGCGAGTTCTTCACGCTCCATCGGCTGCTCGCCTTCCCCGTGGTCGATGCCGCGCACCGCATCATCGGCACGGTCGACGTCGAGCTGTACACCGAGGAACTGGGGGATCTCGAGCGCCGGCAGCAGAGCGAGGAACTGTTCCAATTGCTCGGGGTCCACCTGGCCGAGGCCCGCGGCGTTTCGCCTTGGCGCATGTTCTTGGGAAGATTTCCCTGGCTGCTGTGCAACATCGCGGGTGGGCTGTTGGCGGCCGTGCTGGCCGAGTTCTTCTCGGCCGAGCTGAAACGGGTCGTCGCCCTGGCCCTGTTCATTCCCGTTGTCTTGGCCTTGGCCGAAAGCGTCAGCATCCAATCGGTTAGCCTCACGCTGCAAACTTTGCGCGGTCAACGCCCGACGCTGCGCGACGTGCTCGTCAAACTTCGCCGCGAGTTGTGGACCGGCGGCCTGTTGGGCGCGGCGTGCGGAACGGCTGTCGCCTTGGCGGCGCTGGCCTGGCTGGGGCAAGGCATGTTGGCCGTGTGCCTGCTGCTCGCCATCGGCTGCGGTATCGCGGGCGCAACGCTGATTGGCGTGGCCATTCCCAACCTGCTGCGGCTGGTGACCGACGATCCGCGGCTGGCCGCCGGCCCGATCGCCCTGGCCTCGGCCGACATGTTCACGCTGGTGCTCTATTTCAGCCTGGCCCGTTGGCTGTTGTAAGCGCGCTCAGCCCCGCATTCCCTTCCACAGGGCGTCGAGATACTCTTGCGTCTTCAGCGAAGCCTCGACGTAGGCCGCGCGCTCGGCCGCACTGCCGCCACGGGCCAGATCGGCAAAGTCCTCGATCATGGCCACCTCTTGCGGGATTTCGGTCGGAGCGCCGACGAACGTTACGTCGGCCCGCGTGGCCATGCCCGTCCGATGCACGTAACCGGGCGGGATCTCCGCGCGGCGGAAGGCGAAACCCTTCGTCCAATCGAGCACGAAATCGTCCAAGCTGATGACTCCTTTCGTTCCCAGCAGCAGCAAATCCTGGACAATCGTGCCGGCCGTCCAGCCGACGTCGAACGTCGATACCTCGCCACTGTCGAACGAGATCAATCCCGACACGCGAACGACGGCTTTTGTGATCGCATGCCGCTCGGGCACGGCCAGCGCGTGACTGACCTTTCCTTTCGGCCGCAAGTATTCCACGACGGCACGCATGGAATACCAGGCCATGTCTCCCAAAGCGCCGGTCGGCTCCTGCTTAGGATCGAAGCGAATATTGTGATAATCGTCGAACGGAAAATAAAAGGCGGTGTAAAGCGAGCGGGGAGCGCCGATCTGCTCGCCGATTGCCTTTTGAATCGCGGCGGTGCGCTCGTTATGGACCAAGTGCGTCGCGTCCATGAACACCAGCCCTTTTTCCGCCGCGGCCTTCGTCATCCGCATCGCGGAGGCGTGTCCGTCGAACGGCTTGTCGACCAACACGTGCTTTCCGGCCGCAATTGCCGCCAGGGCAATCGCCTCTTTAGCCACGGTAGGCGTGGCGACATAAACGGCGTCGACGTCGCTGCGGGTCAGCAGCGCATCGATCCCTTCGACGGCGGCCGCGCCCGGATACTTCTCCGCGAAGCCTTTGGCATTTTCGAGCTTGCGGCTCGATACCGCGGCCAGCCGCGCTTTCTTCGCTTTGCCGATCGCCTCGGCCACCACGCCGGCGATCATTCCCGTGCCCACGATGCCGAATCCGAATTTCTCTGTTTTCATCGCTTGTTGAAACCTCGTTTGGTGTTTGCAGTCATTTCATCACGTTCTGCGCCGCGTGGCTACAAAGAAAATTCGCGACATCGGAAACAGCGTCACGCCGGCCCGGGAGGGGTATGCCTCGCGCAGCCGCTCGGCCAATTGCCGCTGGAACTCGATCGCCTCCTGCTTGTCGAGCACGCTCAACAGCGGCCGCAAGGCCGTGCCGCGCAGCCACTCCAGCACCGGGTTTTCGCCGCTGAGCACGTGCAGATAGGTCGTTTCCCAGGCATTGACCGCGAGCCCCAGGTCGCCGAGTAATTCGGCGTACCAGGCCAACGGCCGGACCGATTCGCGGTGCAGCCCGAGGCCGGCCAGCTTGGCGGCGAAGAGGGGCTCGGCCGCCACGGCAAAGATCGCCTCGTGACTGGGTGCGCGGAGATTGTTCGGCATTTGCACGGCCAGCGATCCAGCGGGAGCGAGCATCGCCACGATTTTGGCCAGTAGCCGCTCGTGTTGACCGGCCCAGTGCAGTGCCGCGTTGCTGACGACCAGATCGACCGGCTCCCCCCACGACCACTCGGCAAAATCGGCTTTGAAGAATTCCAGGCGGCCTGCGATCTTCTGCCGCCGGGCTTCGGCCAGCATTTCCGGCGAATTGTCGACGCCGATGACGCGCGCCTCCGGCCACCGCTCGGCCAGCGCCTTTGCCAGCCGGCCCGTGCCGCAACCCAGATCGACCACCAACCGCGGCTCCGTCGTCGGCACTTGGGCCAGCAGGTCGGCCGCCGGTCGGCCGCGCTCGTCGGAAAACTTCAGGTATTGTTCGGCATCCCAACTCATGGGCCCTATTATGGCCGCGCCGAGGCCGTCGGCGGTAGACAATCGCCGGCAAAGCGCCGACAATTCACACACGGTCGCGTCCCCCAGCGCGCCGATTCGGTCAATCCTTGGAAAGAAAAATCTGACCATGCCACACCCCTACGCCCACCCCGAAGTTCTCGTCAGTACCGCTTGGGTCGACGAACACAAAGGCGATCCGAACGTCCGCATCGTCGAATCGGACGAAGACGTCCTGCTCTATCAGCAAGGACATGTTCCTGGCGCCGTGCGCATCGACTGGCACACCGACCTGCAGGATCAGCTCAAGCGGGATTACATCGACAAACATGCTTTTGCCGCGCTCTGTGCGAGCAAGGGGATCGGGCCCGACACGGTCGTCGTGTTCTATGGTGATAAGAGCAACTGGTGGGCCTGCTATGCCTTCTGGACGTTCAAGCTCTACGGCCACGCTGAATGCCGCATCATGAATGGCGGCCGCAAGCGATGGGAGCTCGATGGCCGTCCCTGGTCGCGCGATCCTGAGCCAACCTATCCGGCCACGCCCTACCCCGAGCGCGATCCCGACCACGGCGTTCGCGCGTTCCGCGACGAAGTGCTCCGCCATTGCCGTGCGGGCAAGCCGCTAGTCGACGTGCGTTCGCCCGGGGAATACACCGGCGAGCTGCTGCACATGCCCGATTATCCGCAAGAGGGAGCCCTGCGCGGGGGGCACATTCCGGGTGCGACGAGCATTCCCTGGTCGCGCGCCACCAACGAAGACGGTACGTTCAAGCCGGCCGGTGATTTGGAAAAGCTGTATCTCAAAGAGCAAGGGCTCAAGCGCCGTGCCCCGACGATCGCCTATTGTCGAATCGGCGAGCGATCGAGCCACACCTGGTTCGTGCTGAAATACCTGCTCGGTTTTCAGAATGTCCGCAATTACGACGGCTCGTGGACCGAATGGGGCAATGCCGTTGGGATGCCCGTCGCCCGCGGATCGCAACCCGGGAGCGTCGCTCCCAAGACACAGCCTCAATGAACGACGCCAGGCCACCTATCGAACGGCTGGAAGCGGTCGCGGCCGAGTTCGCCGAACTCGAGCCGCGTGAACGGCTCGAGCTGTTGTTGGAGTTCGCCGAAAAGTTGCCGCCGCTGCCTGCCGAGCTCAAGGACGAAGCGGACCGCGCCGCCCATCGGATCGCGGAATGCCAGACGCCGGTCTTCCTCTGGGTCGACGTGGTCGATGGCCGCGTGCACCTGGCGGCCGAAGTGGCGCCGGAAGCGCCGACGGTCAAGGGATTCGTGAGCATTTTGATTGATTTATTCTCCGGCGCACCGGTCGAGCAGGCATTGGCCCTGGACAGCAACGTCGTCAGCCGGCTTGGATTGCTCGAAGCGCTGGGGATGATGCGGATGCGTGGTTTGCAAGCCATGCAGTTCTACATCCGCAATCGGCTCCGCGCTCAGAACGCGAATCGCTAGCCGGCGCTTGGCTGATTGCGGTAGACCGCAAGATGCCAATCGTGGCGTTCTTTTAATAATGGATGACTTCGCCAAGTTTTCATTTGTTCACACGCTTAAGTTACGCCTGTCGGCGTTACGCGATTTTTTCCAAACGCACCCACAAAGCTCTCGCGTTTGGTGACCTAACGGATTAGCATTGGGGGTGCCGATCATTCGATCGGTTTCCGTCTTGCGAGTCCTTCCTTTCCCGACGTCCACGGTCAAGCGTGCCACAACGCTCGGTTGCGTGTGGCGGCGAGACCGAAATGGACGGAGCGGCTCTAGCGGCGGATCCTTTCCGAGTAGCTCTTCAGCGTTGTCTCGCATCCCGTTCGATCCTCGCGGTCAAGCCACGACAGGAGTCGGTCTGTACCGCGAGACGTGCCTCATCTGGGAGTCGCAGCATGCTTGCCTATCCGAAGGTGGACTTATCCCTCGATCGCCTGAATCGCAATGGCTGGGCGATGGGAGATCTTCCGGTCGATCGGCCGGAGGGTCGCGTTTGGATCGTCACCGGTCAACGCGGCAAACATTGGATTATTGCCCAGGCCCCGTCGCAAGCCGCCGCCTGGTGGCTGGCTTGGCGGCAGGCCCGTCAGCTCGAAAAACAACGCCCTCGCCGGCGGAAGAAGGAGGCTTGATACCGTGTGGGGGTTGCGGTTGAACGATTCGCTTCCGACGAACCGTCAACCGAGTGAGCCGCTCGCTGTCACTTCCCGCTGCTAGCGGCGGCCACGCCGACTTTCGCCCGAACCAGGCCC
The DNA here is from genome assembly GCA_035503215.1 of Pirellulales bacterium. Classification (GTDB taxonomy): domain Bacteria; phylum Planctomycetota; class Planctomycetia; order Pirellulales; family PALSA-1355; genus DATJTR01. The sequence continues at coordinate 5,659 of DATJTR010000550.1, read as the reverse complement.
CTACCCGATCCGACACTTCGACAGCACAAAAAAAGCGTCCACGCTCCGACTGAGAGCCTGGACGCTTTTGTTTTTCACGGTCGTTTGCCGCCCGGCGATTGCCTAGCGGACGTTCATCTCGCAGCTCAAGCCGCCGGCCGCGGGCAGGTAGGCATGCTTCGTGTAGTCCATCACCATACGGTGAGCACTAAACCGCCAGGCCAACGAACCAATCGAGTTCATCATCCGCTGGATCCAGCCGCGGGGCAGACCGTCGACGTCACGCTCGTAAAATAGCGGGATGACTTCTTCTTCGATCGCGTCGAACAGCGACTCGGCATCGCGGCGGTCGGTGATCTCATCGGAAACGTGGTTCGTTCCCTTGCCGATGGCAAAGCCGTTGATGCCGTCGTAGGCTTCGGCCCACCAACCGTCGAGGATCGACAGGTTCAAGGCCCCGTTCAGCACCGCCTTCTGGCCGCTGGTGCCCGACGCTTCCAATGGACGGCGCGGGTTGTTCAACCACACGTCAACCCCTTGGATCAAGTGACGGCAGACGTTGATGTCGTAGTCCTCGACGAACACCACGCGGTTGGCGAACCGTTCGTCGTGCCGGCAGTTGGCGATTTTCTTGATCAACTGCTTGCCCGGCTCGTCGGCCGGATGGGCCTTGCCGGCGAAGATGATCTGGACTGGCCGGTGCGGGTCGTTGAGCAGTTTGCACATCCGGTCGACGTTGCTCAAGAGCAGGTCGGCCCGCTTGTAGGTGGCGAACCGCCGCGCAAATCCGATCGTCAGCACATTGGGATCGAGCAGGTTGCGCGCCGCCTCGACGACGGCGTCGCTCTCGCCCCGGCGGCGGCATTGCCGGCTGACGCGGCGACGGACGAACGCCAACAGCAGGTTCTTCAGCGAATAATGAGTTTCCCACAATTCACCCGGATCGACGTGGTGAATGTGCTGCCACATTTCGGCTTCGCCCATCCGCAGCAGCCAACCGACCGGGAAATTGCGATCGTAGAGTTGCAACATTTGGCCGGCCAGCCAACTGGGCACGTGCACGCCGTTGGTGATATGGCCGATGGGGATTTCTTCTTCCACGCGCCACGGCCAGAGATGGGCCCACATCCGCCGCGAAACGTGGCCGTGCAGGCAACTGACGGCGTTCGCTCGGCGCGACATCTTCAAGCCGAGCACGGTCATGCAGAACGTTTCGCCTTCGTTGTGTGGCTCGACCCGACCCATGCCCATGAGTTGTTCGTAGCTGATGCCCAACTGGTCCCGGAGTGGACCCAAGTGCTCTTCGATCAGCCCGCCGTCGAAACGATCGTGGCCGGCCGGCACCGGTGTATGGGTGGTGAACACGGTGTGCTGGGCGACTTCGCGGACGGCGTTATCGAACGACGCGCCGTCGTTTTGCATCCGCTCCCGCACGGCTTCCAGCGTGGCAAACACGCTGTGCCCTTCGTTCAGGTGATACACGCCCGGCACGATGCCCAAGGCTGCCAACGCCTTGACGCCGCCGACCCCCAGAACCAGCTCCTGGCGAATGCGGGTGCGGTGGTCGCCGCCGTACAAGCGGCTGGTCAGGTCGCGGTCTTCGGGGCTGTTGCCGTCGACGTCGCAATCGAGCAGATACAAACTGACGCGGCCCACCCGCATCAGCCACACCTTGGCCAAGAGCTGGCCAGTGCGGGTGTTGATCTGCACGGTGACCTGCTTGCCGTGGGGATCGCGGGCAGGCTCCATCGGCACGTTTTCGACCTTCGTGTCGAGATACTCTTCGCGCTGATAGCCTTCGGCGTCGAGATGCTGCTTGAAATAGCCCTGATCGTAAAACAGACCGAGGGCTATCAGCGGAATGCCCAAGCCGCTGGCGCTTTTGATGTGGTCGCCCGACAGCACGCCCAGGCCGCCCGAATAGATCGGCACCGATTCGTGGATGCCGAATTCGGCCGAGAAGTAGGCGACCGGCTTGCTGCCCAACACGCCGGCGTGGGTGCGGGCCCACGTCTGCTTGTTGTTCATGTACTCTTTCAGCCGGCGATAGGCGTAGTTGATGCGGCTGTAGAGGACGAGCTCGGCGGCCCGCATTTCCAACCGTTGCGGCGTGAACTCAGCCAACAGCGCGATCGGATTGTGATCGAGCTGGCGCCAGCGGATGGGGTCGAGATCGCGAAACAGATTGATGACTTCGGTGTGCCACGTCCACCAAAGGTTGTGCGCCAGGGCAAAGCACTTGTCGTACAAGGTTTGCGCCGACAGTTCCGCGAGATTCGGTTTCGAGGCAGGTTCAGCAGGTGCAGTCACGGTCGGATTCATTCAGAGACTCTCCCAGGCATTAAAACACGAGCCGGATTATAGCGGGTCGCCAGAATAGCGCCGACCCCCGCGTCACCGCGACAATCCGCCGAAGAACGATCGACGCTGTCACGAGCGCACCGTGCTTGCTGCCCTGCAAGCGGCTGCGCCTCGGTGAGTCGCGCTGGCCAACTCTTCAACGCGGCGCCGCCCGAGTGCCGCGAAGAATCCCCGCTACTCTTGCTAGTCGCTGTTCGCCCGCTCAAGCCGTCGGTCGCCGGCGCGGCAAGCTGGCCAGCGAGCCTCGTCCGATGACGGCTGCCGAGCGGCGGTTTGCTGCGCAACCTTGCGCCTTCCGGCCGCGCGCTTCCTATAATGCGCACACGGACGAAAATGTTCGTGGCACCTGCCTGGGTGGGACATCATTAGAGCCGAAATCGTCCCCGGGGCAAAGCATTTTGCCGAAAGCCAAGCACTCGAGCGCCAGAAAAAAACATGCAATTGCCCCCGCGGATTACGTCGCCGGACCACCCGGCCCTCGACGATCTGTGCCGAATTCTGGCCGCCGAAGCCGTGCGGCTGGATGACCGCGACGAGTGGCCTGCCGAGGCCCTGCGGCTGTGCGGCGAATACGGAGTTTACCGTTGGTTTCTGCCCGAAGCCTGGGGCGGCCTGGCCTGGAGCGAGGCCGATCTCGTCCGCGGCTACCTCCGCCTCAGCGCCGCCTCGCTCGTCGTCACTTTCATCCTCACTCAGCGCAGCGGCGCCTGCTCGCGGATCGTGGGGAGCGAAAACGCCGCGGTGCAAGACCGTTGGCTGTTCGATCTGGCCAGCGGCGCCGCCTTTGCCACGGTCGGCATCTCTCACTTGACAACCAGCCGTCGACACCTGGCCAAACCAGTCCTCACCGCGCGCCACGACGGCTCGGACTTCATCCTCGACGGCATCAGCCCTTGGGTCACCGGCGCACCGGCGGCCGACATGGTCGTGCTCGGCGCCACGCTGGACGATGGTCGGCAGATCCTGGCGGCCGTCGACACCGATCGCCCGGGTTTCGTCGTGCCGCCGCCGCCGCGACTGGTGGGTCTGTCCGCCAGCATGACCGGCGCCGTCCACCTTTCCGACGTGCGAATTCCGGGCAATTGCGTGCTGGCCGGCCCGATCGAGAATGTGATGCAGGCTGGCAAGGGAGCAGGCACGGGCGGCCTGCAAACCTCGACGCTGGCGGTCGGCCTCTCGCACGCTGCGATCGACTACCTGGAGGCCGAGTCGATCAAGCGCCCCGATCTGACCGGCCCCGGCGCCGAACTACGCCGCGAGCAGCTAACGCTCAGCGACAATCTGCTGGCCTTGGCCGATGGTGAGGCCGTTTGCACCAGCGAAGACCTGCGAACGCGGGCGAACAGCCTGGTACTGCGCGCCACGCAAGCAGCGCTCGGCGCCGCCAAAGGAACTGGCTATGTCGTTGGCCATCCGGCCGGCCGCTGGTGCCGCGAAGCACTCTTCTTTTTGGTCTGGAGCTGTCCGCAAGCCGTCCTCAGCGCAAACCTGTGCGAACTGGCAGGAATCGAGGGATGAACTGCGGGCGATTTGGCCTACTGTCCGGTTCCGGTCGGAGTGAACGAAGCGAACCCCCCGGTCCAGCGGTCCTGGTCGATGACGTAGGAGTCGATGCCAAAGCCATCGGGCGCTTCCCGAAAGCCGGGCAGCGCGATCATCCGCTGCCGCGCCGCTTCAGCGCTCCGCCGGCTCGAATAGACGCCAACCAACTTTTCGTCATCCTCTTCCCCCACCGAGTGGGTGTGCCAGAGCAACCAGACTTCCATCCCCTTTTTCCTTTCAAGCGCGGAAACCGGAAAGCAGATTTTACGAGTGCGGACCGGTCCCCGGTTTTCTTCGGAAGCTGCCACAACTGCCAGGTTTTGCCCGCCATTCGGTCGTTAGGTCTTGGCACCCCTTCTAATCCAGCTTCAGGTCGCTCAAGTATTTCTCCAAATCGGTGTCTAGCTCCTGCTGCCGCGATTTCAGTTGTTCGAGTTCCGCTCGAATCTTCTCGATTTCGTCTTCCTGGACGCCGAGTTTCTTCACGAAGCGCCGGTAGAGATCCGAATCGTGGTCCAACGTCTTCATGTTCTCGCGGATGCGTTCTTGTTCTCCGGTGAACAAATGAATCCGTTTGTCCAAATCGGTCATTCTCGCAGCCAGCTTCGCCCGCGCCTGATTGCGGCGCACTACTTCGGCGATGGCCTGTTTCACTTCGTCGCTCACCACGTCGGATTTCAAAAAGATTTGCGCGTCCTGCGGGTCGGCGAGCGCGGCCGCAAACAGCTGCTCTTCGACCGGTTGTTCTTCTTCGACCACTAGCCTTTCCGGCTTGCCCGGCTCGGCTTGCACGGCGAAGCGATACAGCGAGCGGGTTTGCTCGGCTGGCCGCGTGCCGACCAATTTCCAATCGGCGTCGATGGGCTGTTCGATTAGCACCTTCTTCGCCCGCTCGCTCGAATTCTTTACCGTGTAGATGTGCAGGCGGCGCAAACGGTGGCGTACGATCAACCTGCCGGATTGAAGCTGCGCGCTGATCATTTCTTTCGGCCGTTCCGTGCTGTCGCTCGAAACCTCGGTATCCAGGTCAAGGGCATAACTGATCAGCCGCTGGCCGCCGGGAGCCAGGTCTTCGATCCGCGCGTCGCCGGCATATTCGCCTCCGTCGAACACGGTGATCGGGCCCTGCATCCAATGCAGCGGGGTGCTGTTCGTCAGTTGCACTGCATCGAGTGGGTGCTTCGATTCGACCGAACCGTTAAACAGCGATACCTTCTCTCCCGTCACCTTGCCGTTAATGATCGGGAGCATCGCCGATTGCTGCCGCGCGAGTTTGATCGGTTCGTCGATTTCGTAACGGAACAGCTCGCCGACATCCGATCCCTTGGCCGCCGCTTCCACACCGGCCGAGGGATCGATTTGCAAGGCTAGGTCGGGCATGTCGGCATCGGCCGCGGGAGCAACTCCACCTCCCATGCCACCTCCCATGCCGCCCATCATTCCGCCACCCATCCCGCCCATGCCCCTCCCACGGTTGCCCGCGTTTGCCTTCTGGAGTGCGTCGCCGGCCGCCAGATCTTGCGCGTGCAGTTGCGGCCGCAGCGAAGCAAACGTTTCCGGCGCCACCACCGGCCGAGCGACATACAGAGGTTGATACAGGTCCATGATGAAGGAGATCGGGCGGCCGTTGACCAAGGTTAGCCGCACGTCGCGCCAGTCGTGTTCGGTGGTGTTTTCCACGATGGCCCAGCCTTGCATCAGCGGCGCTTCTCCCTCCCGCAACACGAGTCGATAGCTGGTTTTCCACAGCGGCGATTCCTGGATGTAGCCGACGCGG
>DATJTR010000549.1:0-2298 GCA_035503215.1 Pirellulales bacterium | reverse complement strand
TGCTCCCTCTTCGCCATAATGCCAAAAGGTGCGGCCGTCGTCGAGCGATTCGGGCGTGTCGGCACTCACGCTGATCCGCACCACCTCGGGGCGCCCGAGCTGCGGTTTTTTATTACCGTCGAGCCAGCCCGGTTGCACCGTCGCGACCAGCGGCCCGTCGCCGGCAAGCGACATTTTCCAGCGGCCGATCGCCCAGGGACCGTCGCGGTTGAGCGGGATCGCTTTCGCGCCTGGCAGCGGTGCCGCGAGTGCGTGCGGGTCGATTTGCGCCTTGGCGACTCCCGGCGCGTAATACAGCTTCAAATCGCCGATCCGATGCAAGGGGTCGATCAACAGCACGCGATATTCGACGTCGTAGCGGCCGGCCGCGTCGCGTTTGACGAGCATCCGCCACACGGTCAAGCGGCCTTGCAGCACGCGAATGAGCGTCTCGGTCGAAATCGCAAATCCGAACCCCGAATTCACGAGCGTCATCACTTGCACGCCGCACAGTTTGCCCTGTGCGTCGACGACCGGTCCGCCGCTGTTGCCGGGATTAATCGGCCCTTGCAGTTGCAACAGCGTGGCATCGCCGGCGGTCGGCTTGTAGCTGGCCAGTTCCACGCGGGTGAGCGTGATCGTGGGATTTGCCCGGTTTTGGCCGAGCATGCGGCCGAAAGGAAAGCCAAGGCCGAACAGCGTCGTTGTCTCGGGAACCTTGTCGCGATTCAGGCGAATCGGCTTCACCCCCTCCGGCGCACCCGGCACTTTCAGCACCGCCAGGTCATACAAGGGATCGCGAGCGACGATTTCCGCCCGCACGCTGCGCTCCTCGGGCGTGCCGCTATGGAACACCACCGTCACGATCGACGCGATGTGGCTGATCGCCTTCTGCCGCTCGTAGATCAGGCGCATCGCCTCCTTGTCTTTCGGCATTTGGCTGTCGTCGATCTTGGGCGGGTCGAGCACGTGGGAATTCGTCACCACCAGCGCCGTTCCCTTGGCGTTGTGAATCACGAAGCCCGAACCGTTCCAGCCCATGTGGCGGCGGCTGACTTTCACGAACACGGTGGACGCTTTCAGGTCGGCCAACAGCGCGGCCGGAATGGCCTGCGCCACTGCCGGCCGTGCCGGCGCGGCCAAAATCGCCAGCCCCAAGAGCGCCGGCACGAGTGGCCAGGCCCGCTTGCCGGGTAAATGGGGATGTTTCCGCCAAACCATCATCCCGCGTGTTCTCACTCGCCAGCAGAAAAAGAAGTGGAGGCCGCTAGACCCTAGTCATTCTAGGGCCACAGCGCGACGTTTTGTAGCCGGAGCGCAGGAGCGCGGATTGGCGCCGCCGCATGCGTGCCGAAAGCGCGATTGCCGCGCAGGCACGCGGCCCTGTCGCTTGTTAGACTAAGAGCGCATCCGCCGATCGTTTTCGCAAATCTCTCAACGTTTCCATTCTGCCGCCGATCTCATGAGTCACAAATCGACGCAACTCGACCGCATCCACCGCACCGGCACGATCGCCATCCTGCGCACGCAGCACGCCGAGCTGTTGGCCGACGTCACCGAGGCCCTCGTGGCCGGCGGCGTCGAATGCGTCGAAATCACGTTCACGGTTCCCAAGGCCCACCAGGTGCTGGAGACCGTGGCCAATCAGTTGGGCCAACGTGCCCTGCTGGGGGCCGGCACGGTTCTCGATCCCGAGACGGCACGGATCGCGATCCTGGCCGGGGCCGAATTCATCGTCGCCCCGAACACGAACATCGACGTGATCCGCCTCTGCCGCCGCTACGACAAGATCGTCATGCCCGGCGCGTTTTCGCCGACCGAAGTCCTCACGGCCTGGGAAGCGGGGGCCGACCTGGTGAAAATCTTTCCTTGCGATTCGGTCGGCCCCACGCATCTCCGCGCCCTGCGCGGGCCGTATCCGCACGTTCGCATGGTGCCCAGCGGCGGCGTGTCGCTGGAAACCGCGGCGGCATTTCTCGAAGCCGGTGCGTTTGCCCTGGGCATCGGCACCAAGCTGGTCACGCCCCACGCCCTGCGCGACCGCGATCTGTCCGGCATCGAACGTGCCGCCCGCACGTTCATCGCGCACCTGGCCGAGATCCGCACCGCGCTGAAGTCGTAGCGCAGCTCATTCACCGCACCGCTCGCTGGCGTGCCCCCCTCATTACTAACCCGACGCGCGAGTTTTGGTGTTGCGCTATTTTGGAGCTAGCAGGTCGGGAATTGGGCTTGGGAAAAATGGCGAGACTCCTCACAACGACCAGATCATTGAATTCTCTCCAGCCGAGGAAGGAGCCTCGCCATGGTTATGGTCGCCGA
>DATJTR010000548.1:0-7392 GCA_035503215.1 Pirellulales bacterium | reverse complement strand
CGCAGGCAACCATGATAAACTCAGCCATGGCCAGTGCTCCTGTGCTAAGGTCGGGAAAAGTTCGTATCCACACTTGAACTTTCCCAAAACCCCACGCGCCCGAGCAACTGGCTTTTTTCTTTCCGCTACATAATCACTCTGTGGTAAAAACCAACCCGCGTCGAATCGCCACCGGCAGCTTAAAGCTCGGCCCACTTGCCGGTCTTGGCGCTTTCCAGAACCGCGTCGCAAACTTTCTGCGTCCGCAGGCCGGAGCGGAAGTCGGGCTGGACCGGCTTCTTGGTTTCCAGCGATTCCAGAAAATCGGCCAGGGCGTTGATGAACGTGTGCTCGTAGCCGATCGTGCAGCCCGGCACCCACCAGTTCTTCATGTAGGGATGCTCGGGATTGGTGACGTGGATCTTGCGCCAGCCGGTGACGTGGCTCTCGATCTTCGCGCCACTCTTGGGATCGTTGTACTGGAAATACTCCAGGTACTGCGGATCCTCGAGGTCGAAATGGACGCTGCCGGCCTCGCCATTCAGCTCGAAGGTGTTGAAATTCTTACGGCCGCGGGCGTAACGCGTGCTTTCGAAAGTGCCCATCGAGCCGTTCTTGAAGACGGCCAGAAACATGCAGGCATCGTCGATCGTCACCGGCTGGGCCTTGCCCGTGGCGGCGTGAACGCGCTCTTTGACGAAGGTTTCGGTCTTGGCCACCACGCGGGCGATCGGGCCGTTGAGCCATTCGGCCGTGTCGATTGAATGGGCCAGCAAGTCGCCGGTCACGCCCGAGCCGGAGACCGCGGCGTCCAAGCGCCACAGGGCGGCTCCGCCCTGAGGCACGTCGGCGGCAATGGTCCAGTCTTGCAGATAGGTGGCGCGGTAGTGGAACGGCCGGCCGATGCGCCCCTCGTCGACCAATTGCTTGGCCAGGGCGATGGCCGGCACCCGGCGATAGTTGAACCAGACCATGTTCGCCACGCCCGCCTTTTCGACGGCGGCACACATTTCCTCGGCCTCGGCCACGTTCATGGCCAGCGGCTTTTCGCAAAGGATCATCTTGCCGGCCTGGGCCGCGGCTAGCACGATCTCTTTGTGCGTGTTGTTCGGCGTGCCGACGTCGATGACGTCGATATCCTTGCGGGCGATCAGCTTTCGCCAGTCGGTTTCGTACGATTCATAGCCCCAGTTCTGGGCAAAGGTTTTGATCTTTTCTTCGTCGCGGCCGCAGGCGGCCTTGAGCACGGGCCGGTACTCGCGCTTGAAGAACTGATTCACCTGGCGATAGGCGTTCGAGTGGGCCCGGCCCATGAAGCCGTAGCCGAGCATGCCGATGTTGAGCGGTTTGGACATGTTTTCTTGCTTGCCTGAAAGGGATGTTTACTGGTTAGTGGAGCGGCAGCGCTCCAGTTCTGTTTTCTTTGAGTTGGCTGCCTGCGGGCTCACGTCCGAGGGCGCCGCGGGGCTGTTTAGCGGGGCGGGAACCACGCCCATTCTGGGCGTGCCACCCTGACCTAAAGTCTAAAGCCTGTAGCCTTCAGCCTGTAGTCTGTAGCCTCACTCCTTCCAGCCATGCGCATCGCGCACGGCCAGCATTGCTTTGAGAATCGAGTTCCAAGTTTCGGCCTTGTGCATGGTGGCGTTGGGGAACATGCAGCCGTCCCAGCAGATGTGCCGGCAACGCTTGGTCAATTGGCCGTCGGCGTCGCGCAGCCAGAAGCCGGCCACCTTGACGATGTCGAGCTTGGCCCCCGGATCGTTCGGCAGGCAGTGACGGCCCGTTTTGTCGTGCGAGCCGGTGCCGTGGACCGAAGCGTCGTTCTGGGCCACGTGAAAGTCGATCGTCCAGGGACGCAAGGCGCCGGTGACTTGCTTCAGGGCCGCGTCGAGCTGGTCGCCGTTCTTCCAGTCGAAATTTTCGGGCAGGATGGCGTCTTCCGGCGCGTTATAGCCCAAGGTGTAAAGCAGCGTGTGGGCCATGTCGGCCTGGAAGCCGAGCGTCTTGGGGCGGTCGACCATTTCCAACAATTGCACCATCCGCCGCCAACTGTGCATGCCTCCCCAGCAGATTTCGCCTTCGGCGGCCAGACGCTCGCCGGCGTCGGCCGCAATGTCGCAGGCCTGGCGGAACGTTTCGGCGATGCGCTTGCTGTTGGCGTTCGGATCGCCCTGGCGCCAATCGGCCACGCCCACGGCCGAGTCGATCCGCACCACGCCGTAGGGACGCACGCCCAGTTCGCGCAGCCGGCGGGCGACGTTCACCCCTTTGCGCACCTGGGCCAAGAATTGCTTGCGCTCCTCGTCGGTCCCCATGGCCGAGCCGCCACCGGTGGGGGGCCAGACCGGCGCCACGACCGAGCCGATGGCCAGCTTGCGTGCCCGGGCTTTGTCGGCCAGACGTTTAATCTCGTCGTCCGAGTCGTCGATGTCGAAGTGCGGCGAGAAGAGGAACAAATCAAAGCCCTCGAACCGCACGCCGTCGACTTCGGCCGCGGCCGTGAGGTCGAGCATGGTGTCGAGATCGATCGGGGGCTCGGAGTCGGGCCCTTTGCCGACGACCCCCGGCCAGGAGGCGTTGTGCAGCTTGGGGTAATTGTTGGGATGGCTGGCCACGGCTTATGCCCTCGATTCTTTGCGGAGACGACGGAAGATGGGATCCAACATTCGACAGGAAGCGGCGAACCGGCACGTGACCGCTCGGCGGCGGCGCCGTCCGCCAACCGAGCGATCGGTGTCCCGGCAATGGGTTTCAGTAAAGCTAAACTCGTCGAAAAGCGCCGCACCGGCACGTGCTGCGCGACGTGCCTCACGTTTCGCGCGGGCGACCCTCCGGCCTCGGCGTGGGCCCCTTTTATGTGCGCGGATAGTCGCCGATCTTGGGCATTTTTTCGTGCACGTGAGGACCGAAATAACGCAGGCCCACCAGGGGCTCGTCGCCGGTGTTTTCGATTTCCACACCCGCCGTGGCCGCTTCGTAGCTGATGAAGACTTCGTCCTCGGTCTCGGCGCCGAAATGGATCATGGCCGGCGTCTGCAGCTTCAGCTTGCCGATGCGGCCCGAGCCTTGCACGGTGATCCAGCCGCTGGCGCCCGGATCTTTCAGCGTACACTTGGCTCCCGGCTCGAGGGTCAATTCCTTCGAGCTGAAAAGCTGCTCGCCTTCGACCGTGCCGTAGACGATCCAGCGATCGGTGTAGCCGGGGCCGCTGGCGGCCGGATCGACGATCGGCTCCAGATAGTTGTGTTCCTTGAAATGGGTATCGACGTTCTTCTCCCAATCGAGCTGCTCGATGATGAAGTCGATATCCTTGTGCTTCTCCTTGGGCACGTCTTTGACCAAGAGGGACCAGGGGACTTCGCGTCCTTCGACCAGCGACTGGAACATGCCGAACACGTCGGAGCCCCACTGCGGCTCGTAGGTGCAGAGCGAGCCGGGAGCGTGCAGCACTCCGGGGGGAATCAGCCAGCCGGTGCCGCGCTTCAAGCGGTAAGCCCGCGACAGGTCGAGAATGCCGTTGTCTCCCTTGTGCCAGTTCTCCAGGCAGCGCTTCAGTTGGGCCTTGGTCGTGCCCGGTTCCAGCCCCATGAAGGTGTAGGCGAAGTTGTTGTCGACATTATTGTATTGCGGCGGGAAGTAGTAGCTTTCGGGCTTGCCCTGCTGGCCGGTCAGGGCCGCGCTCTTTTGGCTTTGGTGCATGTGGTGCGGGATGGGGCCCATGTTGTCGAAGAACTTCGAGTAGACGGGCCAGCGCTTGTACTTGTCCCACATCTTCTTGCCGATCATCCGCTCGCCGGCTTCGGCCACGGCGTCGAGCAGCAAAAACCGCTTCTTGTCGGAAACGACGTAGCTCAGCCCTTCGTCCGGATTGCGGTTTTCGTTGGCCGCCTCGGTGGTGCTGGCGAACCAGCGTTCGTCGATGCCGCCGCGATGGGCGCCGTAGGCGTACCAGTCGGTCGGAGCCAGCTTGATCCGCTTGCCCGGATGCAAGAAGCTGCGGGGCACCCAGGCCGGGGCCAATCGCAACAGGCCGGCACCGGCATCGAGCGCCCGCGACAGGGCCGAGGCAACGTTGTCTTTCTTCAGGGCTGGAGATCGGTAAGGTGCGGCGGTGCTCATAGTGAGTTGCTCCTAAATATGGTGCAGGGGTCGCGCTGGACTGGCGGCCCGCGGAATCGATTGGCTTAAGGGCTTTGCCTGGGACGTTTTTTGCTAGCGCTGCCCGGGTGCAGGTGCTTAGGACCGCAACGCCTCGCCGAGCGGCGGAAAGCGTTTGTTTTATTCGCTCCGCTCTGCCCCCGCAAGTTGCCGGCAGGCCAGATGTTGGGTTTTGCCTCGCAGCCCGGTTCATTGGCCGCCGGGAGGGTTAGAATGAAGGCATGCACGTGACCGACTGCGGCGAAAACGGTGGCGCCGACTCGCCACCGGACCCAAGCACCTCCTGGTGGCCGGTCACCAAAATTGAATGGGTCGTGATCTTCGCGATTCTGGCGGTATTGGCGGCGATCATCCTGCCGCCAATCAAGCGAACGCACTGCCGGGAGCTTCCGCTGCCATCGGCCGGCGGCGGTCCCGGTGGCACCGTCCGTTCAGGGGCGCAGTAATCAGACGCCGCGCCCGGACCAGCCTCTAGGCATCGTTCGTCGCGCGTCTCCTAATGCGTCAGCACGGGGCAGACGTCGAACCAGTTGCAGCCGCTGGCTTCCATCCATTCGGTTGATTCTTCGGGGCCCCAATTGCCCGCTTCGTAGAAGGCCAGCTTGGGCTGACGCAGCTCGTCCCAAGCCTTGGAAATTGGATCGATGATCGACCAGGCCGCGTCCACCTCGTCGGCCCGGGCGAACAGGCTGGCGTCGCCTTGCAACGTGTCGAGCAACAGCCGCTGGTAGGAGTCGGGAATGTCGTTGTGGAATTCCTTCTGGAAACTGAAATCGAGATCGGTCATCCGCAGCTTCATGCCCGCGTCGGGGACCTTGGTTTCCAAGTGCAGTTGAATGCCCTCGGCCGGCTGGATTTGGATCACCAGGCGATTGGCCTCGCAACTGCGGCTGGAGCCGGCAAAGACCATGTGGGGCGGGTTGCGGAACTGGATGACGATTTGCGACGTGCGGCACGACATGACCTTGCCCGAGCGCAAGTAGAACGGCACCCCTTGCCAGCGCCAGTTATCGACGGCCAAGCGCACGGCGGCGAAAGTGGCCGTTTGACTGTCGGGCGAAACGCCCGGCTCTTTGCGATAGCCGCGATATTGCCCACGCACGGTGTCGCGAGCGACAGCCGAGGGAGACATGGGCCGGATGGCTTCCAGGACTTTGACCTTTTCGTTGCGGACCGCTTCGGCCTCGTAATGGGCCGGGGGCTCCATGGCCGTGACCATCAAAAGCTGCAACAGATGGTTTTGGAACATATCGCGAAGCACGCCGGAGCGATCGTAATAGTCGCCGCGGCGGCCGACCGGCAAGTCTTCGGCCACGGTGATCTGCACGTGGTCGACATAGTTGCGGTTCCAGATCGGCTCGAAAATGGTGTTGGCGAACCGGAGCACCAAAATGTTCTGCACCGTTTCCTTGCCCAGGTAGTGATCGATGCGATAGACCTGGTGCTCGGTGAACACGCGATGGACCGCGTCGTTCAGTTCGCGGGCACTGGCCCGATCGATGCCGAACGGCTTTTCGATGATGATCCGCCGAATGCCGCCGCCGGTTTCTTCGTTCAAATGGGCCGCGCCGAGATGGGCCACGGCCGGCTCATAAAACTGCGGGGCCGTGGCCAGATAGTAGACGCGCGTGGCCGGCTTCCCTTTTTCCAGTTCGTCGAGCCGCTTGCCCAGGGCGACGAAATCTTCCTCTTTGCCGATATCGCCCGGCTGGTAATGCACGTGCTGGGAAAACGTCTTCCAGACTTCGGCGTCGAACGGCTTGCCGACGAACTCGGCCGTGGTTTTGCCCAGCGACTCGCGCCACTGGTCGTCGCTGAAGGCCGTGCGCGAAAAGCCAACCACACGCGTGTCGGCCGGCAGGCGCCCCTTGCGGGCCAGTTCGTACACGGCCGGAACGAGCTTGCGGCTGGTCAGGTCGCCGGAAGCACCAAAGATGACGATCGTGGCCGACATTGCGAGGTCTCCTTAAAGCTGGAGAACGGGTTCGATCCCAGTCGGTGCTGGTCCGCGCGATCACGCTCGCGCGGCTTGGTGCCTATCCGAAAACCGCTTCAGAGAGGGGGACAGTCCCATTTTGCTCCGAGGACTGCGCAAAATCGGGACAGTTCCCGGCGGTATTCGGACAGGCCATTATTCGTGGACGCGCATCCGCACGCTGCTGCCGCGCATGAAGCCGCGGCGGTCGATCACTTCGGTGGCGCGGTTCGTGGCGCCTTCGGTCGTTTTGTGCGTCATCACCACCAGCGGCACGACTCCGCTTTCGTCGGCCGCTTCGTGCTGGATGACCGAGGCGATCGAAATATTCTCGCGCCCCAGGATCGTGGCGATTTCGGCCAGCACGCTGGGGCGATCTTCGACGTTGAACCGCAGGTAGAAGCGGCCGGCCACGTCGCCAAAATCTCCCTGGGCAATCGGCACGGCCGCGTCCGACCAGAGATTCAAATGTCGGAACGTGATCGCGGCCCGCCCCGCGGCCATGTCGATCAAATCGGCCACTACCGCCGAAGCGGTCGGCATCTGGCCGGCCCCCAGGCCCGAATAGAACATCCGGCCGACGGCGTCGCCGACGACGCTCACCGCGTTGTACGCCCCACGCACTTCGGCCAGCGGCGTGCCCAGCTTGACCAGCGCCGGCGAAACGTGCGCCTCGAGCCGGCCGCCGGCCGCGCGGGCCACGGCCAGCAGCTTGATGCGGTAGCCCAGCTCCTTTGCCAGCCGCAAGTCTTGCTGGTCGAGCGTGTCGATGCCGCGGCGGGGAATTTCGTCCCAGGCCACGCGGGCACCGAAGGCCAGGTGAGCCAGGATCGCCAGCTTTTGCGCCGCGTCGCTGCCGTCGACGTCCATCGACGGATCGGCCTCGGCAAAGCCCAGCCGCTGGGCCTCGGCCACGGCGTCGGCATAGGCTTCTCCGCGGGCTTCCATCTGCGTGAGAATGAAGTTGCTCGTGCCGTTCAAGATGGCGTGGATCGATTCGATTTGATTAGCACTCAGGCAGGTGCTGATGTTGGCGATGATCGGGATGCCGCCGCCAACCGAGGCCTCGAAGGCGATCGACCGCCCCAGCCGCCGGGCGGCGTCGAACAGCTCGGGCCCGTGCTCGGCCAGCAGGGCCTTGTTGGCAGTGATCACGTCCTTGCCGCTTTCCAGCAGCTTGAGCATGATCGTGCGGGCCGGCTCCAGCCCGCCCACCAGGTGGGCCACGGCTTTGATTTCGGGATTGCGGGTAATCCGCGTGAGATCGGCTGAAAGTATAC
>DATJTR010000547.1:0-5786 GCA_035503215.1 Pirellulales bacterium | reverse complement strand
CGCAGGCAACCATGATAAACTCAGCCATGGCCAGTGCTCCTGTGCTAAGGTCGGGAAAAGTTCGTATCCACACTTGAACTTTCCCAAAACCCCACGCGTCCGAGCAACTGGCTTTTTTCTTTCCGCTACATAATCACTCTGTGGTTCAATTCAATCACGTATCAATTCGCGCGACTCTCATGTTCCGCGCGTCCGTTGGCTCTGTTAGTGCCCTTCTTCGGCGCACTGTTTCTGATAGGCGGCGTAGTCGAGCAGATTCTTCAAACCCGTTTCGTCCGAAAGACGAATTTTGATGATCCAGCCCTGACCGAAAGGATCGCTGTTTAGCGTTTCCAAATGGCCAGACAGGGCGTCGTTCACGGCCACGATCTCGCCATCGACCGGGCTGTACAAATCGCTGACCGCCTTGACCGACTCGATCTCGCCGAACGATTCGCCTTGCTTCAACTGCCGGCCCACCTTGGGCAGCTCGATGTAAACCAGGTCGGTCAGCGCTTCGACCGCGAAGGCCGAAATGCCAACCGTCGCCACGCGACCCTCGGCCGGCTTGGCCCCGGCCGTGTCGACGGCGACCCATTCGTGTGTCTTGGCGTAGAGCAACTTGTCGGGGGTCACGGCGGATACTCCTCGGTTTTCTGGCTGGTTGATTCGGTCGATGGATGCGGCTACTTGCCGCGGCGATAAAAGGGCAATTCCACTACGGTCGCCGGCTCGTGCCGGCCGCGAATGTCGATGGCCACCGCACTGCCCGGGCGCGCGAAGGCCGGTTGGCAATAGCCCATGGCGATCGGCCGATCGAGCGTCGGCGAGAACGTGCCGCTCGTCACGTGGCCGATCGGCGCCCCATCGGTCGACAGCACGGGATAGTTTTCTCTGGGCACGCGGCGGCCGGCCAGTTCCCAGCCGACGCGGATCAAACGCGACGGTTCCCGGCGGGCTTTTTCCAGCGCGTCGTGGCCCGGGAACCAGCGGTCGTCGAGATTCACGGCGAAATCCAGCCCGGCCTGGAACGGATGGATCTCCTCCGACAGCTCGTGCCCGTACAGTGGCATGGCCGCTTCCAGCCGCAGCGTGTCGCGCGCCGCCAGACCGGCCGCCATGGCACCGACGGGCTTGCCGACTTCCAACAGCCGCTCCCAAACGGCCACGGCCCGCCGAGCCGGCACCACCAGTTCCCAGCCGTCTTCGCCCGTGTAGCCAGTGCGGCCGACCAGGGCGAGCGGCGCATCGGGGAAACCATTCAGCGGCAATTCCACCGCGTGATAATACTTCAGCGCCAGCGCCTCGGGCCCGACCAGCGGTTCGACCAGTGCCGCCGCCTTCGGCCCTTGCACGGCGATCATCGCGGTTTCGAAGGTCAGATCCTTGGGGGGACCGATTTCCGGGCCGCCGGGCCCAAAGCCGGCCGCACGCCGCTTTTCCAGCCAAACCAGAATCTTCTGCCGGTTGCTGGCGTTGACCACCATCTGGTAATAGGTGCCGCCGGTCTTGCTATCGACCAGGCGGTAGACCAGGACGTCATCGAGAACGCCCCCGGCGTCGTTCGTCACCAGGGAGTAACGCACCTGGCCAGGCTTCATCCCGGTGACTTTTCGGGTGACGATTTTGTCGAGAAACGCTTCGGCAGCCGGGCCGTCGAAGCGCAGCCGCCCCATGTGCGATACGTCGAACAGGGTCGCGGCTTTTCGCGTGGCCTCGTGCTCCGTGACGATCGAGCCGTACTGCACCGGCATTTCCCAGCCGGCGAAATCGACCAGCCGGCCGCCGGCCGAGGCGTGCCAGGAGTAGAGAGGCGTATGGGCGAGATGCGTTTGCATGCAGAGTAAAACCGTTCTCGCTCTGGCGCGCACGCCCAGCCGAGTGAATTCGAACCACGACCTTCGCCCCTTGGGGAGCAAACCTCCCGACGGCGTTCGAAGATCACAAGATGCCAAAGTGCGGCGTTCGTTCCTCGCGTCCGCATCGCGGGGAACCAGCCGGCCCTTTAGGGCCAGGCCGAGAAAAGCCGAAACCCTATTGTACTTACCGGAAAGCCGGCGGAAAGGCCCGGCCGCGGACCGCCGTATTGCCAAGCATTTGCCAGCAAAAACGTCCCAAGGATGGGGGACAAAACCGAGAACGGCGTCGGTCAGCCAATCGACGCAAGATTTTTTTACCGCAGGGGACGCGGAGGTACGCGAAGAACCGCTCGGCACAACTTCAAAATCCACGATGCAGAGCAATTAGCTCGTCCTGCTTCGTTCGCTTCCTCTCTGCGTACCTCCGCGTCCCCTGCGGTTCAATTCTCTTCTGCGAATCTACCGCTTCGGCCGGCCGCGTTTGTTCTTCTTGGCTTTGCCTTTACCAGGGCCGCCTTTGCCAGGACCGCCTTTGCCGTGCCCTTTCGTCGGCTTGCCGTTGCGGCCGGTGATCCGCCGTGTGCTCAGCCGTTCGCCGCTGGCCGAGCGCACCGCTGCGCCGCCGCGGGCGACGATCCGCAGATCGAGTTCGCGCCGATCGACGTCCACCCGGGCCACGACCACGCGCACTTTGTCCCCCAGCCGATAGCGGTTGCCGGCGCGGTGGCCGGCCAGCGTGTGCGAAGCCCGATCGTAGCGATAATAATCGTCCTGCAGCGAGGCGACGTGTACGAGCCCCTCGGCCGGCAATTGAATGCCCTGCACGAACAGGCCGAATTCCTCGACGCCGGTCACCACGCCGTCGAATTCTTCGCCGATGCGGCCGGCCATGTAATTGAGCAGTTTGACTTTCGTCAGTTCGCGCTCGGCCGCTTCGGCCCGGCGTTCGCGGTCGGAACAGTGTTCGCCCAGCACCGCCAGTTCGCCGAAATCGTTGCGCGGCTTTTTGCCCAGCAGCACGGCTTCCAGCAGGCGGTGGATGGTCAGATCGGGATAGCGGCGGATCGGCGAGGTGAAGTGGCAGTAACAATCGCTGGCCAGCGCGTAATGCCCTTCTTCCTGCGGGCTGTAGATCGCCCGCTGCAGCGACCGCAGCACCGCGTAGTTCACGGCGTGCTCGGCCGGCTGGCCGGCGATCGCATACAGCAGCCGCTGCAGTTCGAACCGGCTTTCCAGGCTCTCGGTCGCCAGGCCCAGGCTCTCGACGAATTCGGTCAGCGCCTTCAACTTTCTCGGATCGGGCGCCTGGTGCACCCGCCGCAAGAAGTGCAATTCTTTCTCGTGCAAAAGCCCGGCCACCGCTTCGTTGGCCGCCAGCATGAACTCTTCGATGATCTGGTGGCTTTCGGTGTTCTGCACCAGGTGCGCGCCGGCGACCTGTCCCTCGCGATCGAGGTCGATTTTCACCTCGCGCATGGTCAGCTCCAGCGCCCCGCGTTTCAGCCGCCGAGCCCGCAGCATCATCGCCAATTCGTGCATCCGCTCCAACAGGGCGAACACTTCCGGCGCGAGCTTCGTCCGCCAGGATGAGCGATCGGCGAGAAACTCGTCAACCTCTTCATAGGTGAATCGCCGCCGGCTGCGGATGGCGCCAATATGGGGCTCGACGCCGACCGGAATCCCCTCGGGACTGAACTCGATAAACACCGTTTTGGTATATCGCACCCGGTCGGGCTGCAGGCTGGCCAGGCCGTTCGAGATCAGCTCCGGCAGCATCGGCAGCACCCGGTCGGGCAGATAGACGCTGGTGCCGCGCTGCATCGCTTCGCGGTCGAGCGCCGTGCGCGGCTGGATGAAGTGCGACACGTCGGCAATGTGTACGCCCAGCCGCCAATGCCCCTTTTCGTCGCGCACCAGGCTGATCGCATCGTCGAAGTCGCGGGCGTCAACCGGATCGATCGTGATCACCACTTCGCCGGTCAGGTCGCTTCGCTCCGGCGGAATCGACTCGTCGAACCGCTCGGCCTGCACGCGGGCTTCGTCCAGCGCGTCTTCGGCAAACGCTTCGGGCAGATTGAACTCGCGAATGATCGACAGCGTGTCGACCCCCGCCGTCCCGCGCGGCCCGAGCACTTCGGTGATCACTCCTTCGCCATCCTGATAGTGCGAAGGAAAGCGGACCATCTCGATCACGACTTTGTCGTCGGGCCGGGCCGCCTTGGCTCCAGGATCGCCCACCAGAATCGGCCGCGTGAACGGCTTGCCGTCGACTTGCACATAGGCCATGCCGGCCGACTCGAAATAGGTGCCGACGAACTGCCGCGTGCCGCGCTCGATGACCTCGATGATTTCCCCTTCGGGATTCGGCCGCGTGCTGCCGCGTCCGGCCTTCAGCCGCACCAGCACGGTGTCGCCGCTCGAAGCGTCGCCGGCCTCCTTGGCGGCAATGTAGATGTCGTGGCGGCGGTCGGCGCCAGGGGCGCTGCCCGCCGGGCGCACGAAGCCATAGCCAGCCTCGGCCCGGCGAAAGATGCCGGTGATGCGGTAATTGTCCTTGCCGCCGGTCCCGGGAGGATAGACGAGGTGGTTCGCGCCGAAGCGCAGCTCCCCTCGCTTCACCAGCCGCTTCACGACCCGCTTGAGCTGCTTGGCGTCTTCTTCATCGAGGCCCAGCCGCTTGGCGATGCCGCGCGGTTTGACCGGCTTGTAGCCGGCGTCGCCGACCACGGCCAACACGGCCTGTTCCAAACTGCTTTTATCGGCCATCGCAAATCTCTTTCGTTCGTTCCGCCGGCGGTTTGTTGCGCATTCCCCTCGCCCGAAGCCACCCGGTGAGCGGCGAGTAACCGCGAGCGAAATGTGCGCTCCGTGCGCGTTAGATGAATTCTACGCCACGCGTCCCTCGCTGGCGCTTCGGGCTAATATCAGTCGTATCGATCGGCCCAGTTGACACAAGCCCGAAGCGCAAGCGAGGGAAAGGTACGATCACTCATCGCACGTCATGAATTCTACGTTCCGCGTCCCTCGCTTTAGTGGGGGGCGTTCACGTCCGGGACCTGGCGCGGGCGCAGGCGATCCTCGCCGTCCTACTGCTGGCCGTTTTCCTCGGGAGTCCAGCGCTGCGGCGGAGCCGCGCCCTTGAACAGCTTGCGGCCCAGCGCCGGGTTAAAATTCGTCCAGCCGCTCCCCACGTTCGGATCGTCGCGCATCAATTGATCGAAGGCGTGCAGCTTGGCGTCGAGGTTGTCCAACTGGTGCAGCGCGACCGCTTCCAGCGTCATGGGCAGCTTGGGGCTCCCGAATTCGTACTGCCCGTGATGGCTGACGATCATGTGTTTCAGCCGCAGGGCCAGCTCCTCGGGCATCGGCTCGCCCGACAGGCGTTCGGCCTCGGCCAGTTTGCGTTCCAAAATGCCCACTGCCATCACCAGGTGGCCGATCAACTGTCCTTCGTCGGTGTAGGCGAACTCGCGGTCGTAGGCCAGCTCGTCGATCTTGCCGACGTCGTGCAGAAACGCACCCATCAAGAGCAAGTCGGTGTCGAGCGCAGGATATTGCCCATCGATCCGCCGCACCAGGTCCATCAGGCCGACGACGTGTTCCAACAGGCCGCCCAGGTAGGCGTGATGGTTTTTCACGCCGGCGGGCGCTTGGCAGAACTTGCGCATGAACGTTTCATCGACCAGAAAGCATTCGCCCAGCGTGTGCAGGTAGGGATCGGCGATCTTGCGCAGGTGGTTCGTCAACCGGCCGACCAGTTGATCGATCATCTTCGTGTCAAGGTTTTGAAAGTCCTCGATGTTCACCGCCGCGTGGTCGGCGCGGCGGATGGCGGTGGCGATCAGTTGGATCGAACCCTGGAAAAGTTGCGTCGAGCCCTCGACCCGCACGAAGTCGCCATTCTCGAAGCCGCGAAAGTCGTTCTCGCTGGCGTTCCACATCCGCGCG
>DATJTR010000546.1:0-4791 GCA_035503215.1 Pirellulales bacterium | reverse complement strand
TTACCGCTGTTACCGCACGCGGTTACTGGCCGATCTCGATTTTGCCACCGTCCGCTCCCGCGGCTATTCGTTTCAAGAGGAGATTCTGTATTTGCTCGCTCGCGCGGGCGCCGCGATGGCCGAGACGCCCATTACGTTTGTCGATCGGGAACGTGGCCAATCGAAAATCAACAACGCGGAAGCGCGGGCAGCGATCCGCATCCTGTTTCAGTTGGGGTGGGAGCGACTGTGCCGAGCGCCGCGGTCGCGGACCGCACACGAAACACCAGCCCCTTAGCGGGGCAGCTCTTTGATGTAGACGTTTTTGAAGTAGAGCGTGTTACCGTGGTTTTGCAGCTCGATCTGCCCGGTGGGATAGAGCGGCTTGCCATGCTCCCAGAAGTTTTCCAGCGGCACCGCATCGACGACGAGTTGGCCGTTGAGCCGAACGCTGACCTTGTCGCCGACCATTTTAATGTCGAACGTGTTCCACTCCCCGATTGGCTTATCGGCTTTGACGGTTGGCCGGGAAGGATTGTCTTTATTGTTGTACAGCCCGCCTGATCCGATGCCATTCGAGTCCTTGCAGGGCTTGCAATCGGGATCCCAAATCTGCACCTGCGGAGTGCCGCGGAGATAGATGCCGCTGTCGCCATCCTTCTGGATCTTCCAATCGACCATCAGCTCGAAGTTTCCATAGTCCTTGGCCGTACACAGGTTCTGGCCCTTGCCGTCAAACACTAGGACGCCGTCTTGGGCTTTCCAGTGCGCCCGCATGTCCTCGTCGGCGGCCTTTTGTTTTTCGGCCAATTCCGCGGGGGTCATTTTGTCCCGCTCCACCGGGTTGGCGACGAGCCCCTTCCAGCCAGTCAGATCTTTGCCATTGAACAAGGCGGCGAACCCCTCGGGAGGAACGTTGTCGGCCCCCTGGGCTGCAGTCGCGACGATGCCAAAAGCCAAAAGCGCCGGCGCGGCGCAAGAGATAATCCGCCTCATTGACGCACCTCGAATCGAAAACAGGGAAGGTAGGAATTGCGCGCTGGGTGTGACACCGAGCAGGTGAGTTAGTATGCCCAGGCCGATCGGGCCGGTCAACTTTCGCGGGACGGAGCAGCCGGAGAGCACTGCGGCCGGCTCAGGCCTTGAGCTGTGCGAACGACGTCAATCCCGCGGCCAGTGCGTCGAGCCGGGCCGCTAACTCGGCCTTCGTCTCTTCCAAATCGTGCAATTGCTCGGCTGGCTCGAAAGTGAACGTGTA
Organism: Pirellulales bacterium; assembly: GCA_035503215.1. Taxonomy (GTDB): domain Bacteria; phylum Planctomycetota; class Planctomycetia; order Pirellulales; family PALSA-1355; genus DATJTR01. The sequence continues at coordinate 3,554 of DATJTR010000546.1, read as the reverse complement.
GAACTTGACCTTGGGCTCGGTGCCCGACGGCCGCACCGCGACATACGTGCCCGGCGGCCCCAGATCGATCATCACCATGTCGCCCGCCGGTCCGTCGAACGGACGAGGTTGGCCACCGGGCTCCAACTCTTTGAGGGACAGGTAGTCGCGCACCCGGCGGACTTTGAAACTAGCGAGTTCACGGGGTGGATCTTGACGGAAACGGGCCATCAGTGCCTTGATCGCCGCCATTCCTTCCGAGCCCGGCATGGTCACCGAGACTTGGCCCTCGGCGTGGCATCCGTATTGCCAGTAGAGTGCGTCGAGCCGCTGGTGAAGCGTCTGGCCGGCCGCCTTGGCCTGGGCAGCCAGCTCGGCGACGAGCATCGCCGCCACCGCGGCGTCCTTATCGCGAGCATAGCCGCCAACGAGAAAGCCGTGCGATTCTTCGCAGCCAAAGACGAATCTCTCCGGCCCGACCTCGTCGATTTTGCCGCCGATATATTTGAAACCGACCTGCAGGTTGCCTTCGAGCCGTACGCCGTATGCTTCGGCAATCCGCGCCGCCAGGTCGGTGGTGACCAGCGTCTTCACCACGTAGTGTTCGGGCGTGAGAGATTTGGCGGCACTGCGCCGCTCGAGCAAGTATTCGGTCAATAAAGCGCCGATTTGATTGCCGGTCATCGTGCGCCACGGACCGACAGGATTGCTCGTCAGCGGGGCGGCCAGCCCGATGCGGTCGCAATCGGGATCGGTCGCCAGCACCAGATCGGCCCGCACCGCTTTGGCCCGCTCGATGATGCTATTGAACACGCGGGGGTTTTCGGGATTCGAAACGTGACCCGGGACGTTCGGAAAATCGCCATCGGGCTCGGCGTGCGGGGCGAACAGTTCGACGTCGTGGAAGCCGTCGGCCGCCAGCACCGGCAGTACCGCGCTGGCACCCACGCCGTGCAGCGGCGAATAAACAATCTTCAATTCGCGCGGGCCGGGCCACGACTGTTTGACGAGCGTGGCGATGAAGGCGGCGTCGACTTCGCCCTGGCACATCACCACTTTGCCCGCAGCGAGCGCTGCGGCGAACGGCACGCGGGTGACGGTCGCGCAGCTCATCACGCGATCGATCACCCCTTGATCGTGCGGCGGCAACAATTGACCGCCGGTCGACCAATAGGCTTTGACGGCGTTGTCGCTGGGGGGATTATGGCTCGCCGTCACCATGATGCCGCAGTCGGCGTGCAGATGGCGGACGGCGAACGACAACTCGGGAGTGCTGCGGTAGCCGTCGAGAAAAAAGACTTTGAAGCCCGCGGCGACCATGACTTCGGCACACAGCTCGGCAAAGTGGCGCGAGCGGTGCCGCGTGTCGTAGGCAATTACGCACGAAAGATCGGCCTGGCTGCCGCCGGCTTTGGTGGTGGTGGCGAAATCCTTGACATAGCTGGCCAGCCCGAACGCGCTTTCGGCAATCGTGCGATCGTTGATGGCATTGGAGCCAATCGGATACATCTTGCCGCGACGACCGCCGGTTCCAAACGGAATGATGGTCCAAAAGACCTCGTCCAGCTCCTTCCACTTTCCGGCTGCGATCTCGTCGGCCACGAGGGGCGCATACTCGCTGTAACGGGGCTCGGTCAGCCAGGCACGTATGTTCTCGATTGCCGTCGCGGAGAGAAGCTTTCGCTGGGCAGCTTCGCCAACTTTGGCCAGCACGGCGGCGGAATCGACGGGCGTGGATGCAGGGGCTGAAATCGTTCGGTCGGGCATCGGGTTGATCGTCGTGAGAATTTGGGGGCGGGTCTGTTGGATGGATGACCGGCTCATTGTGCGCGATTTGACGGCGCCCGGCCAAGGCCCACGTGGCAGGATCGTGCGGCCAATCCTATACTCACCGCTGGGTAACGGTACGATGTCGTGCAGTGTAATTCGGCGCCGCCAGGAAGCGAGTATTTTGAGCCCTTTGATCATCAGTGTTTCGGGATTGCGCGGGGTGGTGGGGGAGAGCCTGACCCCGGAAGTGGCCATGCGCTACGCCGCCGCGTTTGCTAGACAGTTGCCTGCCGGAGCGATTCTGATCGGCCGCGATGGACGTGTGAGCGGCCCGATGCTGGCCGCAGCGTTGACTGCGGCCCTGACCGCCCTGGGGCGCGACGTGATCGACGCCGGCGTCGTGGCCACACCCACGCTGGGTGTGCTGGTGAGAGCCCGCGGGGCTGCCGGGGGTATCGAAATCTCGGCCAGCCACAATCCGCCGCAATATAACGGACTGAAACTGTTCTCGGCCGAGGGACGCGTGCTCACGGCTGCGGCCGGCCAGAAGGTGCTCGACCGTTACAAGCACCTGACGGCCGCCAGCGAGCGGCCAGCGATCGACTGGGCGAGTTACGAACGCTTGGGGACCTCATCGCTGGCTACCGACACGACCGGCGAACACATCGAAGCGGTGCTCCGGCTGGTCGACGTGGCAGCCATCCGGCAAAGGCGATTTCGCGTGCTGCTCGATGCAAACCACGGCGCGGGGAGCATCGCGGGGGCGCCGCTGCTCGAAGAGCTGGGGTGCCACACGATTTTGCTCGGCGGACACGCCGATGGCCGGTTTGCCCACACGCCCGAGCCGACCGCGGAAAATCTGGCCAGCATTGTCGGGCAGGTGCCGGCACTCGACGCCCAAGTCGGCTTTTGCACCGATCCCGACGCCGATCGGCTGGCGATCATCGACGAAAATGGCCGCTACGTCGGGGAAGAATATACGTTGGCGCTGTGCGTCGATCACGTGCTGCGGCGACGGCCGGGGCCGATCGTCACGAATTGCTCGACGAGCCGCATGGCGGAAGACCTGGCAAAGAAATATGGCGTGCCGTTTTACCGCTCGGCGGTCGGCGAGGCGAATGTCGTCGATGCGATGCTCGCCCACGGCGCAACGCTGGGGGGCGAGGGGAACGGCGGCGTAATCGATCCGCGCGTGGTGCTGATTCGCGACAGCGTCGTGGCGATGGCCCTCGTGCTCGACGCGATGTCGGCCCGCGCCCTGCCAATCGGCCACCTGGCCGACGATCTACCACGCTACGAAATTTGCAAGACCAAAGTCACGCTGCCAGCCGAGCGGATTGCCGACGCGCTAGCCGCGTTGGAAAAGCATTTTGTCGGCGCTGCGTGCGACCGGCTGGATGGCGTGCGGTTCGATTGGCCCGGGAAGTGGCTGCTCGTGCGGGCGAGTAACACCGAGCCGATCGTGCGCGCGATCGCCGAAGCGCCCACGGCCGCCGAGGCCCAAGCCTTGTGCAATCGGGCCGTCACGGCGCTCTCGGCTGGATAGTTCGAATCAACGGTTTTTGCTGCGCGACGCGGCCGGCGGGCAATGGACGATCCTGGCTTTCAATTGTTGTACGAAGAGGGGCCGTGCCTGGTCGTACTCAAGCCGTCGGGAGTGCTGACTCAAGCGCCGCCGGGAATCGACAGTCTGGAAGTACGGATCAAAGCCTTTCTCAAAGCCAGAGAGGAAAAGCCGGGAAACATTTATCTGGGCGTCCCGCATCGGCTCGATCGACCGGTGTCGGGGGTGATGGTGTTTGCCC
>DATJTR010000545.1:0-6166 GCA_035503215.1 Pirellulales bacterium | reverse complement strand
AAGCCGCTCGTCGGCAGAATCGGACCAAACTGGCCCGGCACGAGCCGCGTAGGACGAGGGTGAGCTGGGGCCCCGTCGAGGCTGGGGCCAGCTTTTTGCGCTCGCACTCGCCCGCAGCCGGCAGAGGCAAGAAACCGGGGGAAGATGCCGGGTAGCAACGAGGTGGAGGTGCCGCGTTGCGTTTCTTCGACGTTTGGGGAGTGGTCAGGGCGCTGGGATGAGGGATCCGTTTTGGCCGTAAGTCTTTTGGCCAAAATGTGTTGGGGGCGGTGGTCTGGTTCGTGTACCGCCAGTGGCATTCGAACTGCTTTCGTTACTGGCCGAACCGGCTGCTGCGGGCAGCCCGCACGACGCACCCGTCCCACTCGTGAGGAGTCGATCCTTGGCCAAAGCCTCTCGTAAGCTCGCCACTCGCAAGAACAGCGTTCGTTCCAAGCCTTCGGCCCGGGGGGCCTCGATGGCCGCACCGCAAGCACCCGGCCGCTCCAAGCGTGGGGCGGGCAAATCGGCCCGTCCGCTCGACGACGACCGTAGCCCGTCGGGCGAAGACTACGAAGACCGGCGGAGTGGCTTCGCCGGTTACGACGACGAGGTTGCTCCGGCCGTTGACGTGATCGAGGAGGCTGGCGACGAAGAAGGGGAATCGTTCGACGATCTGGGTGGCTCGGCCGTGGCGATCGACGACCCGGTGCGGATGTATTTGATGCAGATGGGCGAGATTCCGCTCTTGTCGCGGCATCAGGAAATCGACTGCGCCAAGGAGATCGAGCGGACTCGGACCCGTTTCCGCCGCCGGATGCTGGCCAGCGACTTCATGCTGCGGGGGGCCGTGGCCCTGTTGGAAAAGGTGCGCGACAGCGAGCTGCGGCTCGACCGCACGATCGAAGTTTCGGTGACCAACACGACGGAAAAGAAAAAGATTCTCCGCCGCATCGGTCCCAACCTGGTGACGCTCAACCATCTGCTGAAGCAAAACCAGCACGATTACCGCTTTGCCATCAACCAGCGCAATCCGCGCGAAGAGCGGCACGCCGCCTGGGCGCGGCTGGTGCGGCGGCGCAACAAGGCGGTGCGGCTGGTCGAAGAGTTGAACTTGCGCGCCCAGCGGCTGCAGCCGCTGTGGGAGAAGCTGCTGGAAATTTCCAAGCGGATGGTCGCGCTGCGGGAGCAGATCGCCGAATTCTCGGCCCACGATTCGACAGCCGATCGCGTTCCGGAGCTGCGTTACGAGTTGCACTATCTGATGCGGATCACGCTGGAAAGCACCTCCACGCTGGAACGCTGCGTCACCGAGACGCAAGAACACCAGCGGCAATACGATCTGGCCAAGCGCGAGCTGTCGGCCGGCAACTTGCGGTTGGTCGTGTCGATCGCCAAGCGCTATCGCAACCGCGGTCTCAGTTTTTTGGACCTGATTCAGGAAGGCAACACCGGCCTGATGCGGGCGGTCGATAAGTTCGAACACGCCCGGGGCTACAAATTCTCGACGTATGCCACCTGGTGGATTCGCCAGGCGATCACGCGGGCGATCGCCGATCAAAGCCGCACGATTCGCGTGCCGGTTCACATGATCGACGCCATGACCCGGGTGCGCACTGTTACCCGCGAACTGGTGCAGCTCAACGGTTGCGAACCGACCGTCGAGCAGACCGCCGCCGCGGCCCAACTGTCGCTGGAAGACACCCGCTGCATACTCAAAATGGCCCGGCAGCCGCTGTCGCTCGACCAGCCGGTGGGGGACCACGACGACAGCTATTTCGGCGAATTCCTGCAGGATCATCGCGAAGACGATCCGTTGTACGAAATCCAGCAACAGTCGCTCAAATCGCGCCTGGCCGAAGTGCTGCAAGGGCTGAACCACCGCGAGCGGGAAATCCTCCGCCTGCGGTACGGCCTGACCGACGGTTACGCCTACACGCTGGAAGAAGTCGGCAAGATCTTCTCGGTCACCCGCGAACGCGTGCGGCAGATCGAGGCCAAGGCGGTCCGCAAGCTGCAACAGCCCTATCGCAGCCGCGAGTTGGCCGGCTTCATCGACGAGACGCTGCTCAGCGAGTTCGACGCCCAGGCGGAAACGGCCGTCATCAATTGAGCGGCTGCGACGAGGGATGACGAATTAAGGTCCCTCGCTGGCGCTTCCGGCTAGTAAACACGAGCGAGTCGGCGCGCGGCAACCGGTTCAGACCGACTCGGCCGGCATGGTGATGGCCCGCAGCACGGCGCACGTGGCGGGCGATTTGTTGAGCACGTAAAAGTGGATGCCGGGGATGCCGGCGTCGAGCAGCTCCTGCACCTGCTCGATGGCGAAATCGACCCCGGCCTGGAACTGCCGCTCGGCGTCGTCTTCGGCCGCGGCCAAGGCCGAGCTGAGCCGAGCCGGCAAGTGGGCCCCGCACATCGACGTGATCCGCTGAATCTGGGCCAGGTTGGTCACCGGCAAAATGCCGGGCACGATCGGCGCCTCGATGCCCAAGGCATGGCAACGGTCGCGGAAGCGGAAGAAATCGTCGTTCACGTAGAACAACTGCGTGACGACGACGTCGCCGCCCGCGTCGACCTTGCGCTTCAGATTTTCCAGGTCCGCCTCGGGACTGATCGCTTCTTGATGCGTCTCGGGATAGCCGGCCACGGCGATGCCGAACTTGCTAAATTCGCTGCGAACCAGGCTGACCAGTTCGCTGGCATAGCGCAGTCCGCCGGCCACGGGGCGGAAATTCGTTTCACCGCGGGGCGGATCTCCTCGCAAGGCCACGATGTGGTCGACGCCGCGCTCGGCCGCTTCGGCCAGATAGCTTCGCAGATCGTCGATCGTCGCACCGACGCAGGTCAGGTGCGAGGCAACCGGCACGCCGAACCGCTGGCGGACTTGCGTAACGATGTCGAGCGTCTTCTCGCGCGTCGAGCCGCCGGCTCCGTAGGTGCAGGTGACATAGCTCGGCTCGAAGGCCAGCAATTGTTCGAGATGGCGGAACAGTTCCAGTTCGCCGGCCGGGGTTTTGGGGGGGAACAGTTCGAACGACAGGCCGAACTTGCCCTTTCCGTACGCTTGGGTGATGCTCATCGGGGAAGAGGAAAATCGGTGTGCAGCGGGCGAAAACCAGTTTGACGTCGCGTCCTATTATGCTTTGGGAGGTGGCTACAGGCTAGGGAAGGCTTGAGGCTTGAGTGGTGAGGCGTGAGGTCGGAAAAGACCGGGAGACAAACCTCCAAGGATGCACTGAGCTTGGGTTTGCGGCGGGCCACCTCGGGCCGTGCAAGCCTCAAGCCCGAGGCTCGATAATGACCGCGTTGGCAAGCCACGCCCGTGCTGGGCGTGCCACCCCCCCTCAAGCCTCGGGACTCAAGAATCAAGCCTCTTACAGCGACAGCGGCTCGATGGCCAGGCGGGGCTCCATCGCGGCCCGCTCGGCGGCGGTCAACGCATAGATGTCGCGGAGCAGTTGGATGTCGCAAGGACGCTGCTCCACCCCGCGGCGGGCGAACATTCGCCGTTGCGTCGATACCAGCACTTCGACCGGGGCTTCGCTCACCTGGCCGAACAGCCGGGCGTAGTTCACGAAGCTGGGGACGTTGGTCGTGACGAAGCCATAGACCATGCTTCCCACGCCGATCACTTTGCCGGTGAAGATGCTGGTGTTGATGGCCGTCTTGGCATAGTCGCCGACGATCGCGCCGACGAACTGCATGCCGGTCGCCACGCGGCGGCCGCCATACTCCATGTTCACCTGGCCGTAGGTGTTCTTGAGGTCGCTGTTCGACGTACCGGCGCCCAGGTTGATCCAACTGCCGAGATAGCTATGGCCCAAGAAGCCGTGATGCTGCTTGTTGCTGTAGGCTTCGATGATCGAGGCTTCGACTTCGCCGCCGATTTTCGTGGTGTGTCCCAGCGACGAGCCATGCTTGATCGCCGCATGTTCGATGACCCGGCATTTCGGGCCGAGATAGCAGGGACCGCTAAGCAGCGTGAAGGGGCCGACCGAAACTCCTTCGTCGAGCACGATCGGGCCGGCCGACGCGTCGCTCACCAGGTATTGGCCGAGACGGACGTTTTCGGCCACGAACAGTCCGTCGCCGACTTCGCGGTATCGCCCCGAGGCGATGCGGGCCGAGAGATGATCGGAAAGCGTGGTGAGATGTTCGCGGATGACGTCGTGCGGATCTTGAAACAGGGGCAGCGCGCTGTCGGTCCGCAAGTCGAGCGTCGAGCGGGCCGGCCCTTCGCCGCGGGGTGCGCCGCCGCCCTCACTAAAACTCCCTTGCCCCGTCGAGAGCACGGCCGCGGGATTTGCGCCTGGCGCGACGAAGGCCGCGGCCAGCGTTTCGCCCGTTTCCAGCGAGACTTCTCCCTCGGCCCCGCTGCCGGCGACGTGGTTGCCGCTGGTTGCAGCCAGAATTGCGCCGGGGCGGCCGGCCGCGATCAATTGTGCGAGTTGCTGCGCGGCGGCTCGCGATGGCACAAGCCGGGCATTGACCCACAGCGTCGGCCCTGGGCGGGCGGCAGCCAAATTGTCGGAGACCGTGGCCAACTCCGGAAAGTCGGCCGTGACGAGCGCTTTGAGATGCGTCCGCACGACGGCATGCACCGGCGGGCCGAGTTCGGCCAGCAGATCGACCAGCCGCCGGCTGCCACAGCTAATCGCAAACGCCGGCCGGGCCAGCGTGATCGGGGCCAGGTCGGCTACCCGTTCGTCTTCGAAGACAACGATTTGCATTTCGTCGCTCGCGTCCGCTGCGGCAGGACACGCCGTGGTTGGTTGGTTTGCTCGGGGCGGCATCGCGTTCGTGCAAAGGCCACTCGCCAGACAATTTTAGCACGTTGCCGGCACATTCCCGATTCGCGGCAAAATAGATGAATTTGCCGGGGAAGAACGCTCACTTGGTGATGGACCGTCGCGCCATGACCGAGCGAGGCTCAAACCACCGGATGGACTGGCTCGCCCTCGTTCCATTCGCTGGGGGCCGACAGTTCGGCCGCGGCCGCTGCGATCTTTTCCTGCTTGCCGGCACGGCAGAGTCCCACAGCGGCGATCGGGAAAAGGCATAAGAAAGTCACGAGCGCGGCGAAGCAACTCTCGTTAGGGCTGAAGTCCACCATTCTGAGCGTCGCCATCGTCAGCATCGACAGGCACCAGGCCGCGGCGGCGAGGCAGCCAGGCCAGCGGGGGGACCGCGGGATCGCCTCAACGTACCCCTCGCGGCGGACGAGGTAACGCACTAGAACCCAAACGAACGCCAAGAAGCCTAGATAGACGAATAGAATCGGAGACCCGGTAATCCACCATACGGCCACCGAAACGATGGACACGATCGGAAGGACGAGCTGGGCCACGCGGTCGTACCGGCGGCGCGTGATGAGCATTTCGCCCCGGGCGGCGAGGACTGCCGGATCGAGCGACTTGGGAAAGAGTCGCTGGTCGCGCAGCGGCAGGGCAATCTTGTGACAAAACGTGGGCCAGCCGTTTTGCATCTCGGGCGGAACGAGCGCGCGACAGCGCCGGATCAACCGCAGGCGATCTAACACGGAAAAGTTGCCCAACTCGAGCTTGGTTTGCCGTGCCGGCGACCGGAGTACGATTCTTCCGCCCGCCGGCAGCGGCCTCCAGTCGATCTGCTCGATTTGCGACGCATCAAGCTGTCGCCGTCCGAATACGCTCTGAATCGAGATCTCCGTGCCGGCGATCGTGATTTGCTCGCGGTAGAAGGCGGCCACCAGGCACGCGCTGAGCAAAGTCATGGCGGCGGGAATCAATTCGATCGCAATCAACCCGCCCACGGCATGTTGGCGGTCGCAGCGACATTCCGTGGGATCCGCGATCAGGGCGCCAACGGTCATGGCCGGGAACAAGATCATCCCGAGAACGCCGTACCAAAAGAACTTGCGGCTGAATCGAAACGATTCTTGCTCTGTCACGGACGGAACCTGCGAAAGTGTTGGCACTAGAGTAGTTCGCGGACGAAGCGGATTTCTTGGCACGCGCAGGCGATCAGCAGGATCGCGCGAAGAATTGCCACAGCCCCAGCGGTCGCAATTCTCTACGCGGCACTGGCTTGCCTGCTGAGCCAGAATCATTGACCGCCGGCCGGCTTTTCCAGCTTCAGGTCGCCGAGCGAAACATCTTTGGCTTCGTGCGCCTGTACCTTGCCGACGGTCCGCCAGCTCACATGT
>DATJTR010000544.1:0-6531 GCA_035503215.1 Pirellulales bacterium | reverse complement strand
CCATGTTTTCGCCGCGGGTTATCCGCTGGAGACGAAGAAACAGTACAACGACACGATGAATCAGCTCGACCGGGCGGTGGGATTGGCCCGCGTCAAGGCGTTTCATGTGAACGACAGCAAACAGGAACTCGGCTCGCGGGTCGACCGGCACGCCCACATCGGACGCGGGAAGATGGGGTTGGCACCGTTCGGCTGGTTGATGAACGACCGGCGGTTCGCTGGGACGCCGATGTATCTGGAGACACCCAAAGTGCAGGAAAACGGCGTCGAAATGGACGTCCTCAACTTGGCCACGCTCCGCGGCCTGGCGGCGAAATGATCACGCCGGCTTCGGCGAACGGATGAGCAGCACCGGAATGCCGGTGCGATGGCGGACCTGTTCGGCCACGCTACCCAGGATCAGGTCGCTGAGAAAGCGATGCCCGTGCGTCGACATGGCGATCAGGTCGCATTTTTCCCGCTCGGCGATTGCCAGAATCTGGTCGGCCGGCTCGCCGCATTCCAGGACCGCGGCGACGTTAAATCCTTCGGCGGCCAGCTCGCTTTGCCGGCGGGCCAGGTAGTCGCGGTCGTCGCGCATCTCGGTCGATTCATCCAGACCCAATCGCTTTTGGTTGCGAGCCATGAAGCCGTCGGCGACGTGAACCAGCGTCAGCCGCGCTCCGGTCAGCCGGGCCAACGACCGGATGTGGGTCAGAATCGCCTCGTCGGTGGGCGAATTATCGAGCGGAATCAAAATGTGCTGATACACGTCAGGAACCTGCCCCTTTGGTTGCCTCAAGAACGCGGCTGAAAAACGCGCCGCGAGTCGATGACGTGCGGGCCGGCGCCGACAATCTGGCAGGGCAAAGCCCGCGCTCCGCTAAAAAGGCCTCAAGCGCCGTCGCCAAACACGCCGTTCCACACCAGCCAACCATTCAAGCCCATGATCAGCACGGCCACAATCCCGGAAAGGGCGATCAGCCACGGAGCATTGACAAACCGCCCCATTTTCGCGCGATCGCTCGTGAACCAAATGAGCGGGACGACGGCAAAACTCAATTGAAGCGACAGAATCACCTGGCTGAGCAGCAGCAGCTTGTGGATCCCGTCCGTGCCCGAAAAGTGGGCCACGACGACCGCCGGTACGATCGCCACCAGCCGCGTGAGCAGGCGGCGGACCCAGGGTCGCAACCGGAGGTGCAAGAAACCTTCCATCACGATTTGGCCGGCCATCGTGCCGGTGAGCGTCGAATTCTGCCCCGAGGCCAAGAGGGCCACGGCAAAGACAACGCTTGCCCAGTGATTGTTGAGCACCGGACTGAGTAACTCATAGGCGTTGGAAATGCCGATGGCCGACTCATGTTCGGTGCCATGAAACACTCGCGAAGCCAGCACCAGGATCGCGGCATTGATGAAAAAGGCGAATAGTAAAGCGGCGGTCGAATCGATCGAGGCGAAACGGATTGCCATCGCTTTGCCTGACTCGGTGCGATCGAAGGCCCTCGTCTGCACGATGCTGGAATGCAGATAGAGATTGTGGGGCATCACCGTGGCCCCCAAAATGCCCACCGCGACATAGAGCATCGAAGGATCACGAACGATTTCGGGCGTCGGCACGAGCCCGGCCAGCAGCTCAGCAGCCGGCGGGCGCGCCAGGCCAAGTTCGTAGGCAAAACAGCTGCCGATCAGCAGAATCAACGTCACCACCACGGCCTCGATGGAGCGGAAACTGCGGTTTTGCAGCAACAGCACGACCAACACGTCGCAGGCCGTTAGCAGCACGCCATACTCCAGCGGCAGGCGGAACAGCAAATTCAGGGCGACCGCCGAGCCGATGACTTCGGCCAGATCGCACGCGGCGATGGCGATTTCGCACAACACCCACAGCGTTATCGCCACGGGGGGCGAGTAATGATCGCGGCAGGCCTGGGCCAGGTCGCGGCCGGCCACGATCCCCAATTTCAGCGCCAAATGCTGCAGCAAAATGGCCATGAAGTTGGAGATCAGCACGACAGATAGCAGCGTGTAGCCGAAGCGTGCGCCACCGGCCAAATCGGTCTCCCAGTTGCCCGGGTCCATGTAGCCGACGGCCACTAAGAGCCCTGGCCCAGCGAACGCCAACAGCTTGCGGACCCAGTGACGGCCCTCGACCGGAATGGTGGCGAACGCCTCGGGGAGCGAAGGGACGGTGACTGCCCGGCGCCAACCAGGGTCAGGATCGGGTCCGGTTGGTCCGGGGGAGTTGGATCGCGGGTCGGCCTTCATCGCGGACACAATTCGTCGAAGGTGGCAAAAGCGGCAACCGGGCGCGACGGATCGCGGGCAGCAACGCGATTATGGAATACGTCTTGCACGTTTTCAATAGGACAAAATACTCATTTTGGGCACCCAAAAATCTCGCCAGTCTCCTCATCGGCCGAACGGACGTAGGACTTGTGACGCGACACAGGAAAAAAACCCTGGCAGGCTGGGCCACCGGCCGATAGCATTTGGGCCGCGCGAAGGTCGAACCTAAACCTTTGAGCGCTAAAAATTTGACCCTTACTAGCACGACCGGTACATTTCTGTTGTGAGCCTTAATCGAACCCAATCGCCGGCAGCGCCGCGCGCTCGCGCAAGACAAGGTATGGGCCTCACGTATTTCAAACGCTACCGAATGGAAGTCAGCCTGGCGAACCGGGAGCTGCCCAGGGCGGCTTTGCCGCCGGGCTACCGTTTCATTCCTTGGGAAGAGGCGTTACTGGAATCTCATGCCGAGACGAAGTACCTCAGTTTTCGCACGGAAATTGACGCTAACGTGTTTCCCTGCTTGGGCGAATTGGCGGGCTGCTATCGCTTGATGAACGAAATCCGTCATAAAGATGGATTTTTGCCCGCGGCGACTTGGTTGCTGGCCCACAGCGAAAGTGCAGTTGCGAGCCCTGAATTTTGCGGCACGATTCAAGGCATCCGCGATCCGGCTGGCATGGGCGCCATCCAAAACCTGGGCGTGACGCCGGAACACCGCGGCCAAGGTCTGGGCCGAGCACTATTGCTACAGGCCCTGAACGGGTTTCAGCAGGCGGGGTTGAAACAAGCCTTCCTGGAGGTGACAGCCCAAAACGCGGGGGCGATTCACCTCTACCAGCAAATTGGCTTCGCCCATGCCCGCACGGTCTACAAAGCGGTGGAAGTCGCTTATACCTAGACCAGCGGCTCGTTTTTCGGTGCAACGCGAGCGAAATTCCTGGTTCGCGTTCCGTGGTCTCCGACGCCTGTGACGCGATCGTCTGCTTCGCCCAAGCGCGTAACCGGCTGGCGTAGCGATGCACGGTCGGATACTTTGGCGGCGTGCAGGCACCGCCCGGCATCCGGAACAATCGGCGGTGTATTGCCTTTTCTGCCTGCCCTGCGGGTTCTTCGACATTCGATTCCTTGGCGTGGGAGCGTGAACCTCGTGACCCAATCGATCCTGTCCCACGTGTACGAGAACGGGTTGGTCCTGGTGGCGGAACCGATGATGTCGCTCGAATCGGCGGCGTTCAGCTTTCTGATTCCGGCCGGATGTTCCCAGGAGCCGCCCCACCGCGCGGGACTGGCGGCCTTCACTTGCGAAATGGCCCTGCGTGGCGCGGGCAAGCGCGACAGTCATCAGTTCATTTCCGATCTGGAGAATCTCGGCGTCGAGCGGGGCGAATCGGTGTCGGTCAACCACACCAGTTTCGGCGGCGCGACGATGTCGAAAAACCTCTGGCCGGCACTGGAGATTTTTGCCGACTTGCTCCGTCGCCCGCACTTGCCTGCCGACCAATTGGAAGCGGGCCGGGCCGTGGTGCTGCAAGAATTGCGATCGATCGAAGACGAACCGGCACAAAAGGTGATGCTGGAATTGCGTCGACGGCAATATCCCGACCCTTGGGGCCGTTCAAGCCACGGAGAACTCGCGGCGCTGCGATCGATCCAAAGCGATGCGATCCGCGATTTTCACGCCCGCACTTACGCCCCCAATGGCACGATCCTGGGCGTCGCCGGGCGGATCGATTGGCCGCGGCTGAAGGACGAAGTCGGTCGTCTGTTTGGCGATTGGAAGCCGAACCCTACGAGCGTCCACGACGGTGAGCAAAAGCTCTCGCGCCGCGAGCACCTGGCGCACGAATCGAACCAAACGCAAATCGGCATTGCCTATGCCAGCGTCCCCTATCGCGACCCCGACTATTACCAGGCATCGGCCGCCGTGAATGTGCTCAGCGGTGGAATGAGCTCGCGACTGTTCACGGAAGTTCGCGAAAAACGCGGGCTCTGCTACACCGTATACGCCACGCACCACACCCTGCGCGATCGGGCCAGCGTGCTCTGCTACGCAGGCACGAGTGCCGAACGTGCTCAAGAGACTCTCGATGTGATGCTGGCGGAACTCGTTCGCCTGGCCGCGGGGGTCGAGCAACAGGAGCTCGACCGGCTAAAAGCGCGCATCAAAAGTGCGTTGATCATGCAGCAGGAATCGAGTTCGTCGCGCAGTTCGTCGATCGCCCGCGATTGGTTCCATTTGGGCCGGGCGCGGACGCTAGCCGAGGTCGGCAAGCTGGTCGACGAGCTGACGCGGAAGAGCATCAACGCCTATCTGGCGGAGCATCCGCCGCGCGATTTCACGGTCGTGACCCTGGGATCTCAACCGCTGGAGGTACCCGTTGGAATTTCTTGAACGCAAACTGGCCAATGGCTTGACGGTGATCGCCGAGTGCAACGCCGAGGCCCATTCGACGGCCCTGGGATTTTTCGTTGAGACCGGGGCCCGCGACGAGAGCGCGCCCTTGGCCGGCGTTAGTCATTTTCTCGAGCACATGGTCTTTAAGGGAACGCCCAAGCGGTCGGCCGAGGACGTGAACCGCGATTTCGACGATATGGGGGCCCATTACAACGCCTTCACCAGCGAGGAAAACACCGTCTATTACGCCGCCGTGCTTCCCGAGCATCAGTCGGCGGCGACCGAGCTCTTGGCCGACATCTTGCGGCCGTCGCTGCGTGAGGCCGACTTCGACACCGAGAAAAAGGTGATCATCGAAGAAATCAAGATGTACGAAGACCAGCCACCTTTCGGGGCCGACGAAAAGTGCAAGGCGGCCCATTTCGGTCGCCATCCACTGGGAAACAGCGTGCTGGGCACCGCCGAGACGGTGGGTGCCTTGTCGGTGGACGCCATGCGCGACTATTTCCGCCGCCGCTACAGCCCGGGCAATATCACGCTGGTCGGCTCCGGCCGCATCGATTTCGAGCGGTTCGTGAAGGATGCAGAAAGGCTGTGCGGAACGTGGGAACCCGTGTCGGGCGGTCGCGACCAGACGCCCGCCGCCGGCCATAGCGGCATCGAGTGCCTGCACAAGGATTCGGCGACGTTGGAATACGTCGTGCAATTGGCCAATGGCCCCGGCTCGCGCGACAAGGAGCGATTCGCCGCCAAAGTGCTGGTGACCGTTCTGGGGGACGATTCGGGGAGCCGGCTGTATTGGGCCCTGGTCGATTCGGGATTGGCCGAGCATGCCAGCCTGAATCATTACGACTACCAAGGGACCGGTCTGTTCATGACCTACATGACCTGCGAGGCCGACCTGACTGCCAAGAACCTGGCCGAGATCGCCAAGATCTACTCTCAGGCCGAGAAGGACGGGGTGTCGCCCGCCGAGCTCGGACAGGCCAAGAGCAAAATCAATTCGCGCGTCGTGCTTTCGAGCGAACGGCCGCGGGGACGATTGTTCACCGTGGGGGGCAATTGGCTGCAGCGGCGCGAATACCGTTCGGTGGCCGACGACCTGGCCGCGGTGGACGCGGTGACCGTGGAAGACATCGCTCGCGTGCTCGCGCGTTTCCCGCTGTCGATGAGCACGACGATGGCCATCGGCCCGCTGACCACGCTGAATGGCACGGCCGCCGCGCCGGCCAAGTGACCACTGCGCCATGGCCGACGCCACCGGCTTGTCGAACGAATTGAAGCAGCAGGCGCGGCAATTGGGGTTCGCGCTCGTGGGCATCTGCCCTGCCGTCACGCCGCCCGGCTTTGCCAGATTCGAAGACTGGCTGTCGCACGGATTTGCCGGCCAGATGCACTATTTGCCCGAGCGGCGTGGTGCTTACGAGCACCCGCACGCGGTCCTGGATGGTGCGCGATCGATCGTCATGCTGACGATGAACTACCGCACGGCCGAGCCGGCCGCGGCACGGCCCGGCGAAGGACGCGTTTCGCGGTACGCGTGGGGGCAAGACTATCACCAGCTCATTCGCCAGCGTCTGGGAACGCTGGCCGATTGGCTACGTTTGCAAGCGCCCACGGCTTCCGTCCGCGGAGTCGTCGACACGGCTCCGCTGCTGGAACGCGATTTCGCCCAACTGGCCGGCCTCGGCTGGATTGGCAAGAACACGCTGCTTCTGAACCGGGAGATGGGAAGCTGGTTCTTTCTGGCGGCGCTGCTCACCGACCTCGCACTCGACTACGACGCGCCGAGCGAGAACGATCATTGCGGCACCTGCCGGGCTTGCCTCGACGCGTGCCCGACCGGGGCCTTTCCGGCTCCTTAT